>CALDNG010000470.1 GCA_937915285.1 uncultured Desulfomonile sp.
GCGGAAACAGGAGGAACAGATATGCCTTCAACAGCAGTCAGGCTGAACATTCTGGATAAAACTGCGTCCAATTCGGATTCGGAACATGACGGATCGATTTCCCTTCTCACGGACTCCAGTAGAGAAGGCTTGATGAAACGTCCGAAGCTTTGGAACACGAATGAGCTGATTTCGCGTTGAACTATCCTCTCAATCGAATTCACTCCCGTTGATTGGTCTATGTTTAGACGATTATAACCAGAGCCTGACGGAGTGACTGATTTGGTGACGGAAGAAGTCTTGCAGCTCAGTTTGACCGGGGTGGGTGACGTTTTGAGTTCGAGCTGCCCCTTGGAATAAAGCTGACCGACTGCATTACGGAACATCATAGCTTCAGCCGAAGGAAGACACGTTTGAACGCATTCCGCATCCGGTATGGTATCAAGAATCAGATTGGTAAGGATTTCGCGCGGCCCTACTTCCACAAACATGCGAATGCCGAAATCATTCCACAAACTCTTCACATTCGGCATCCAGTTCACACATGATTCCAAATGAGCCATGACGGTTTTCTTTATTTCATCTGTATCACTGGTAAAAGGCGCCATGGTTGTGTTTGAGATCACCGGTATTTGCGGTGGATGAAATTCGATTCCCGCTACAAATTCCTCCAGTTCATCATGAATACAGGCCATGATGGGGGAATGAAACGCCATGCTCACTCTTAGGAGGGTAGATCTGTGCCCAAGTTCTTTTAATCTGGCGCCGATATCCTTAACCTGATTCGTATCCCCGCCAAGGACAATCTGATGAGGAGAATTTATGTTGGTAATGTAAACTTTGCCGTAATCTCCACGAAGCTCCTCAATAATTTCCATCGGCGCGTCGCAGGCCATCATCACACCGGGGTCAATATTAATTGAACAGGCTTTATCCATGCATATGGCACGTTTGTTTACCAGCCTGAAACCATCCTCGAACGAATACACTCCTGCCAGACACAGTGCGGTGAGTTCTCCGAGGCTGTGACCTGCCATGGCGGTGGGCGTGACCCCGAGTGAGGTCAGATACTTGACCATCGCATATTCGAGAGTGAAAAGGGCCGGTTGTTGCCACCTTGTTTTCTGAAGATCTTCTTCCTTGTCGTAAAAAAGCAGCTTGAGTATGTCGAATTCCGCCACCTCTGCAGCGCGGTTCATCCAGTGACGAATCACAGGAAAGGTATTGTATAGCTCCAGGCCCATACCTGCGTAGTGAGAGCCTTG
This sequence comes from uncultured Desulfomonile sp., assembly GCA_937915285.1. Lineage (GTDB taxonomy): Bacteria > Desulfobacterota > Desulfomonilia > Desulfomonilales > Desulfomonilaceae > CAITZA01. Next base: position 1,245 of record CALDNG010000470.1, read on the forward strand.
ACCGGGAAAAACAAACGCCAGTGGGGCGCTGGACTCTGTAGATTCTCCAACAAAAATTCCCTGTTTCGCCAAAGCTTTTAGTCGCTTCTGGGAAAAATTGTCCCCATTTGAACAAATTTCATTTTTGGAGAGAACTCTTTCAGCGGCCTCTTCCGATTCAGCCACAACCGCTATTCTGTAATTTCGGTCGCAGATACTCGACCTGTAAGCCACCACCCCGTTAACCTCGGGGAGTTCACCTTGCAAGTTTTGAGCAGCCATCCCAAATGCCCTGGCTTTTATGTCCTGCGCCTGTTCCTGTAGGTTTTGCTCTAATTGGACAACATAATTTGAACCGCCAAAGCCGAATGCGTTGACCTGGAATCGTCTGGGTCTTCCATCAGTCTCAGGCCAGTCTTCCGGACGAGTTGCTATCTGAAACGGAGAAGTTTCTAAATCCAATTCTGAATCCGGTTTCTGGAAATTCAGAGTGGGTGGAATAACACCGTTTTTCATTGCCATTACCCCTCTTACGAGACTGTTGACACCTGAGGCTCCTAATGTGTGACCAATCTGTGATTTGAAAGAAGACAACCATGTCTTGTTGGCTGAGCCATAAACTGTTCTGAGAGCGTGAACCTCCTCGATGTCACCCTGTTTTGTGCTAGTAGCGTGACATTCAACAAGCTGAACTGTCTCGGGTCCATAGCCCGCACTCTCAAAAGATGCCTTAATTGCAGGGATTTGCGTGACGCGTGAGGACTCCACCATTCCCCTGTTGTTGTTTCCGGCCCCCATTCCCGTTATGAAGGCATGTATGCGCGCCCCTCGTCTCAAAGCAACCGACTCACGCTCAATAACCAGCATACCACCGCCTTCTCCGAGAACCATTCCATCACGGTCCGCGTCAAAGGGGCGGCTAGCTTCCGAAGCCGACCTTTGGGCCCCGGATAACCCCGCCAACGCTCCTAATGCTGAGAACTCCAGGAAATGCAATGGGGTAATCAGTTCCTCTGCCCCACCTATTACCGCAGCGTCGATTGTTCCGTTGCGAATCAACTGGAATGCGGTATAGAGAGCTACGAGTGAAGTGGCGCACGCGGCGGAGACCGAGAAGCTAGGCCCCATAAAACCATACTTGTTGCAGATGAAGCCGCCTGCCGAACAGTTTAGGCGTCCGAGTAAGGTGGTATCATCAACTGCGAGTCTATTAGCTCTGATTTCACTCGCTACAGCAGCCTCCTGCTCCGGGGTCAGACTTACAGCCCTTTTGATGTCCTTAATTATTTTGCCGACAGAGCCCCTTATGATCAACTGATCGAGAGTGGAGGCCGCTTCACCGGCGTTTTGTGAAATCAGCACACTAATCCTGTCTGGAGATATTCCTGAATCAAGAATTCCGGATTCCCCTATTGCCTGATGAGCCAACCACATGGTTACCCTGGTGGCGTCGGCCATGGTTCTGAAATCCTGGGGAGGTATCCCAAGTTCTTTTCTATCCACTTCAAGGTTCTGGAATGCCCCAAACCGGCAGTATGTTTTTTCAGAAACTCTCGGCCTGGGATTGTAGAATTCGGTGTGATCCCATTTTTCAAAAGGAATTTCAGTAATTCCACACCTCATGTTGACGCTGGCTTCCCAGATTTCAGAAACTGAGTTTCCCAGTGAATTGACCAGACTCATGCCTGTTATAGCTATTCGCTCAAGTTTGGGGATCGGTTTTGGCTCGATTCGGGCGACTTTCCTGTTCAGAACATCAACGCTAGTCCTGCCGGAAATTTTGGATTCAGCGGTTTTTTGTAATTCGAGAGATGTTTGAACCGGAAATTTTTCTGAATCCGAACCAATAGCTAGCCTGGCATGCAATTCTTCAAGTGATAGGGCTTTTTTTATGGAGCCACAGCAGGCTCCACTCATGAACTGTCCACGTGCAAGAGTCTCAGGGTCATCGAGTAAATCTCCACCCGGTTTGTCCATGGCCTTGGCTGCAACGAACAGGCTACCTGCGCTTAATGTCTCTATTTCACTCCGGAACGCATTCTCATCCCTCTTCCCCGACAAATAGTCACGCTCCAGATCACAAATCTGCTCAATTCTGGATGTTTTTATTGATCTCACCCTCAGACCTACACCTGCGCCTGTAACCACCGTAGATCCGGGCTCTGAATCCAGCACGACCTGCTGATATAGTCTCGAGAGCGCTCCGGTCTCCACGATTTCATTGCAGGCCAGATAGCAGGTTCCCATCTGTATCGCGTCTGCGCCCACCATTGCCGCCATGAACGCGGTCAAACGGTCAAATATCCCGCCGGCTAGTATAATCCTGGCTTTTAAAAACAATTCAGGATGTTTTTCCTTCATTGCCAGACACATTTGCGCCAGAGTCATAGTCGAATGAACGCCAACGTGCCCACCCGACTCAGCCCCCTCGAGAACCACATATGACACCCCAAGTTCCAGAGCGAGCTTCATCAAGTCCTCGTTAGGAGCGATGTAAATTGGCTCGATACCCTTGCCTTTGATTTGGGCCGCATGGGAAGGCTCCCCGGCCGCTATCACGGCAAATCTCGGACGAACAGACTCGATCCACTCAAGCTGCTCAGAGCGATAAGGGTTTTCCATCAATGTGATCACGTTAACGGCAAAAGGCCTGCCATCCATTACCTCGGACATCGAAGCCAGTTTTGTCGACAGGGTCTCGCCGTTCATGAGTCCAAGAGCCACGGTAGGCAAGGCCCCAGCCTTGGCTACCATCAATGCGAATTCCGGTACATCTGTGATCCACGACATGGCGCCCTGAATGAAAGGATATGTTGTTCCCATTTCGGCAGCTACCGAACTGTTTACAAACCTTTCTGAAGCCTTGCCCGCATCATCCAGACAGGCCTTGATCTTTTTGACGAAGGCGCTGATGGCTTTCTCAGTGTCAGAACCGTATCTGTTGACGAAATCTCCTGCAAAGGCAACTTCGACTCCTAGCGGAATCAACTCTTCCCTTCCAAGCTCACTTTCGAGAGCATGGATGGACTCTCTGTCAATTTTGTCCGTAAAGAAATCTATTTCTACCTGGCCAACGTCAGACGAGCAGAGAGTAGCCGTAAAATCTCTTAACGCCTTTACAGCTCGGGAGTTTCCCTTGTTGTACAACCTGCAAGAAACACCAAGACTTCCCCCAACAAGATCCGTGTGTTCCAGTCTTATCCCCGAGATTTTTTGCTTGAGCTGCTGGCTGGCTTCTACGAGATCTGTGCACCAATGTATGCTTTCAAACACTATTCCTGAGGCCCCGGCTGAGACGAAAGCGGCTGCCAACTCCGGTCGCGCCACCGAACCCCATATATAAACCTTAAGGCTACGCCCAATTCCTTTTGAATAATTCTGGAGCCAGGAAAACATGCTGAAAGCCGTCTCGGAACCTACCAGACCGGAGGCCTCAGACCCCTTGAGCGCTATTTCACCTATGGCCGGATAATCGCCAAGGATAAGCTGGGCCAACTTCGGATCGCTAACAATCGGTATCACTGTGAACGAATCATTAAGATCGGACACAGCCTGCATTGTTTGCCTGACGCGATCCTCTCCGAGGCATGAATCAACATTGATCCAAAGCCTTTCCAGACCCGTTTCAATCATGAATTCTCTGGCGGAATTGTCTTGCAGGGATGGAATAGATAGCCTGACCTCTGCGCAATCTCCGGTCGCATCTGCCACCAGTAGCTCTGCCGCCGCCTTTTCAAGGGGTGTTTGGGTCAGGTCAAAAAGAGCCCTGACTCCGTTGTGTCTGGCCTGTTCAATGACCGCTGATGTAATTTCACTAGATCGCCATACAAAAGAAAAAGATACGCATTGAGATTCGGGGACCATTTGGGCTTTCCTGTGTAAAATTAGTTTAATCTGATAGTATAGCATATAATTGACAGCGATAAAGAAAAAATGTTTGGCCTCTGCCTTTATATTATTGTATTAATTGGTAATTACAGGATGCCTTTACACCAGTTCCACGTTGGACTGGCTTTCCTGAAAGGAATCATTTAATATATTGAGTTTGCAATAATCAGTCCCAACGCAGTAGGGACAGGCTTTTTGTCAATCAAAAGATCTTGTTTCTTACAAAGTTTCTGTCGCTTCGCTTGACAGCATTCGGAGGTTTCATGTTGGAAAAAATGACAGTCTTGCTAACAGGTGGCACTGGTTTTCTGGGCGAGTATCTATTAGCGGAACTGTTGGAACGTGGTCACACAGTATGGGCTCACTACAGGAGTGAGTCCAGAAAACTCGATACGATAAGATTTCTTTCAGGGATGGGACTTCCGCGTAGCGCAGAGAGTTTGAAATGGTTTAAGGGTGGGCTTCTTGAGGCCGATGACCAGTGGGAACAGTGGAAAAACAAGTATGACGGTATAGATGGTGTTGACACTTTAATACATAGCGCAGCGTCTACCAGGCTTCACATGGACGAGACCGGCGAACCCCTGAAAACTAACATAGGCAGCACCCAGACTCTTAAAAGGCTTGTAGAAAAAAAACCTCTCAGGGTTCATCTCATAAGCACCGCTTACGTCTGCGGCCTGATCCAGGGCCAGAGAGTGTTTGAAGTGAATCATCCTAGGGGTGACTTTGTGAACGTCTATGAGGAGAGCAAGTGGGAGGCTGAGGAGATATGGAAAGGTAAAGCCACCTTCTTGAGACCTTCAATCATAGTTGGACATTCCGAGACGGGGCGATGTACCTCTTTTTCGGGTTGGTACATCCTGTTCCAGGCAGCCCATCTAATGTCCAGGCTGATCAGCGAAAACCCAGATTTTTCGAGAAACAATCTAAATGTGGACATTCCGGCGAATCCGGACGGTGTATCCAACATTATCCCGGTTGACTACGTAGCCAAGGCATCGATCCGGCTGATAGAAAATCCCAGGAATCACAACGGCATTTTTCATTTGACTAATCCGAATCCTCCTACCCACCAATGGACGTTGGACCAGATATGCAGGAAATTCGGATTGGGCGGTTTTAGATTTGCCGGAGCGGGCGCTCCCTTCACGCAACCGAGAAACCAGGCCGAGAGAATGGTTTGGAGGCAGATGCAGACCATATTGCTCCATTTTGCGAACAACCCGATTTTTGACAGAACCAGGATTGACGAGGCGCTCTCTGAACCCAAGCCTCCGGTCATCTCCCCGGAATTCGTGGACAAGATCATCGACTATGCCATAGATAGCGACTGGGGCCAGTCGATAGTGTGAAAGATGCAGCTCCCTGAACTCAATTACGTCCATACAATTAGAGAGCGGTAATTCAGATAACGCTTGAAAACCCAAACCTAACTTTTTAAGCTGTTGATAATTATTTTGACTTGACCCCGGCTTTTGGAGTTTGCTACTTTTTATTACTGAACAGTCTGTTTGTCACATTTTAGCCGTTCAAAAAACAGATAATTGACTGAAATGATCTCATAAGAACCTGTGGAGCCTGGGCGCCGACCTCCTCATTGGTCAGCTCTGGACATTCATTACAATCATCCAACAAATTGAGCGACTCAGTATTTTTAACTCCGCTTTCTGGATGGACCGAATAGTTGATAACTAACCCAAAGGAATTTCCTTTCGAATCTTTTCATTTTAGAGCCATCCTGGATTCTTTCCCATGTAAATTGGCGTTTCTCTCGGCGAAGGGACAAGTCGTTTTTGCCAACAGACCATGGAGAGAAAAGCTCTGTGCGCTTCGAGCGCGTGAGTCAACAAATAGCGATGGACAAGACGGATACAGGCTGGATGATTTACTGGAATCATCGGCGCAAGACAGTCCCCTTGACCAGAAAGCGTATGAGGGAGTCTTAAGTGTATTGAACGGGTCCACCCCCAGGTTCAGGTTTGAATATCCCGTCAGTGAACGCAACGAACAAAAATGGTTCCTAATGTTCGCCACAGCCATAGATGGCATGCCCGAAACCTTTATTCTGGTTCAGTTCGACATCACGGAACACAGAATAGCAGAAGAACGTTCACAAGTGTTTGCCACCTTGCTGGAAAACCATTCTGACGCTGCAAAGTTCCTGCTGCAGGAGCCTGACGGTTCATACGCTATTCTGGCCATGCTGGAAAAGACATCTGAAGGGCTTGCTCTGACAGACTCCAACTTCAACATACTGTTTGCAAACGACTCCCTTCACGCCATGCACGATTATGAGCGGGGTGAGTTGTTAGGCAGAAACATCAATGTGCTACTGGATTCAGATGGTATAAAATCTCATGGGCTTAAACTTCCGCAGCAAGAGGATGAGCTTGCCTTTGATGGAGAGTTGATCAACCGGCAAAAGGATGGTCTCACCTTCCCTACCATGGTCTATAAGAGGGCTTTGAGTGGCTCTAGGGAAATCTCAGGACATGTCTGGACTTTTCACGATATTTCCAGGCTCAAACAATCAGAATTTGAGCTGAATCAGAGGGCTGGGGAGCTGGAGGCAAAAATCAGACAGCTCAACTGTCTGTACCAGATATCCGAACTATCTGCCCGACCAAAGATTACTCTATCACAACTGCTGCAGGGAATTGTCGAGTTAATACCTCCTGCAACAAGGTTCCCGGATAGGATAGGCGCAACCATCAGGGTCGGCTCAGAGACATTTTCCACTATGCCTTCAGATTCAATATCATGGGAACGGTCGTTTGAAATCAGGGTCGAAGACAGGATAGTGGCCACCCTCACAATTTGTTGCGCCTCACTATGCCTGGAAAATGAAACTTTCGAGATGTTCGAAGATGAGCTTAGCCTGATCGGGTCGGTAGGTGAACACCTTGGTCGATTGATAGAGCGCTATGGCCTTGTTGAGGAACTTGAACAGCACTCGGGAGATCATTTCGGAGAATTATCAAGACTCGAAGTTGTCTCCGGCCCCAGACTCACTCCAATAGCTTCGCAGACCTATGGTCAGGGATCACTGCGAAAAGCGCAGCCCAAAGAGTTTGGCATTCTCATGAGACGTTATGAGGACACCCTGGAGCTTCTACTGGATCAAAAGACTTACAAGGTGGATCACAACTTATCGGAGAGACTCAGGGATATAGCCACGGAAATCGGTTTTCTCCGTGGAGGGCCTCGTGATGTTATTGAATTACATTCCGCTGCCGTTCGCAACAAAACCGTCGGAGTTTCAAGGCAAAAAGCCAAGGCTTACCTATCAGAGGGAAAATTCCTTGCCTTCGGTTTGTTAGGACATCTGACCTCCTTTTACATGAATAGAGCGGTTTTCGTCATGGAAAAATAAAATCCGGCGAAAGTTGAAGGAACGAGACATGAACAAATTCAGGCTGACACTTTACATCACTGGAAGATCCTGGAGATCAGAGCAAGCTATCGCTAGTATCAAGAAAGTTTGTGAGAGTGAATTGATGAATCAGTATGAACTTCAGATAGTAGACTTACTGGAGCAACCTCATCTGGCAGAGTCAGAAAAGATCCTGGCTACCCCGACTCTTGTAAAAACGTTGCCTCCACCTCTCAGAAGAATCATCGGGGATCTGACTGAAGTAGACAAGGTGTTGAAAGGTCTGGAATTACAGGTTGTGAAATAGTACTAATTTAAAAGGTGTAAATTTCCATGGAACGCATTTCTGACTTAAAGTCCCTAGTCAAGTTACCCACAGGATTGTCCGGATTCGACCTGATAGCGGAAGGAGGACTTCCAAAAGGCCGAACCGCTCTGGTTAGTGGAACGTCTGGTAGCGCCAAAACCGTCTTTGCGAGCCAGTTCCTGGCCGAAGGTATAATGAAGGCTGATGAGCACGGGGTTTTCATAACTTTTGAAGAGCCACCCAATGACATACGTAAGAACATGCGAGGTTTTGGGTGGGATATTCACCAGTGGGAGACTGAAGGAAAGTGGGTGTTTGTGGATGCGTCTCCAAGCGTCGATCAGGAAACCATCATAATCGGTGATTATGACCTTGGGGCGTTGCTGGTAAGAATCGAGTACGCTGTGAAACTGGTTGGAGCAAAAAGAGTTTCAATGGATTCATTGGGATCTCTTCTCAGTCAGCTACCTGATACGCCCACCATGCGTCACGAACTGTTGAGGATTAGCTCAGCCCTCAAAAAAATGGGCGTGACCTCTGTCATGACCGGCGAGCGCATTGAGGAATATGGTGGAATATCAAGATACGGCCTGGAAGAATTTGTGGCGGATAACGTCATCATCCTCAGGAACTCGCTTGAGGAAGAAAAAAGAAGAAGAACGATTGAAATACTCAAGTTCAGGGGAACACCTCATCAGAAAGGAGAATTCCCTTTTGCCATAATTCCGGGTAGAGGAATAGTGGTCATACCATTGTCAGCCATTGAGCTGAAACAGAGATCCTCCAATTTCAGGGTAACCTCTGGCATAGAGGAACTGGACCAAATGTGCGGAGGCGGATTTTTCAGAGACTCCATATTACTTGTTTCAGGAGCTACTGGAACCGGAAAGACTCTTATGGTCACTCATTTCTTACAGGGTGGATGCGCCAACCAGGAGAGGTGTCTGATCTTTGCCTTTGAGGAAAGTCGTGAGCAACTATTCCGAAATGCGATTGGCTGGGGAGTCGACTTTGAAAAGTTGGAAAGCGAGGGTTTGCTTAAGGTAGTCTG
>CALDNG010000471.1 GCA_937915285.1 uncultured Desulfomonile sp.
AGATTACCCGTTCTTTCGTAGTACCTCTCGAAATCTTTTCCATAAGCCCGCACATCATTATGGAATATTGTGCAATCGGCTTCGGTGTCATGATCCTTGGTTACAATTACCTGTTTCTGAGTATAGGTGCAGCAAACTGCAGAGCAATAACCGTTATCACCGGGTGTGACTCTTCTGGAGCCAATGCACTGAATCCACGCTATCTTGTGGGGGTGTTTCATGTCGGACTTGCGCAGAATGTCACCCTGATATGGGCCTGTTGAGCAAAGGAGTCGCTCATAGTCCATGCTTGTGACAACGTTCTGGAAATCCCCGTAATGGTATTCCTTCTTGACCGAGGGATCAAAGGGCTCCATCCCTTGAGCCAGTATGATTGCGCCGACCTGAATTTCCTTCTTTATAGGTTCCTGGTTGAAGTCAATTGCGTCGTTCTTGCAAACCCTCTCGCAGATGCGGCATTTCTTGTCTTTCAGGTATAGGCAGCTATCGTCAATATAGGTAATGAGTGGGATGGCCTGGGCGAAGTAAACGTGAACCGCCTTGTTCATGGAAATTTCCTGATTATATTGATCAGGGTACTGAACAGGGCAATATTCAACGCAAATTGTGCAGCCGGTGCATTTATCCTCTCGGATATACCTGGGTTTTCTGACCAGAGTCACCTTGAAGTCACCAGCTTCACCTTCAACGTCCTTGACCTCGGTGTATGTGAGCACTTCGATGTTTGGGTGCCGGCCGACCTCGACCAGCTTGGGCGAGAGGATTCACATACTACAGTCATTGGTTGGAAAGGTTTTGTCCAGTTGCGCCATGTGGCCGCCGATGCTCGGCGATTTTTCAACCAGATAGACCTTGAAGCCTGATGTAGCAAGATCAAGAGAGGCCTGAATCCCGCTGATTCCACCACCGACAACCAGCACATCACCAAAATTCTGGTTGTTTAAACCCTTGAAAATCTGCTCTCCAGCTCGCACTATTTCCACTTTATATCTCCTCGCTAGGGCTTTTCGTTAAACTAGATCAATTCCTGGACTATTTCCGTGAGATCCCTGATCTCGATCCTGTCAGCCACGTCCATGGTTACCCGGCTGTCCTCCAGCATGGTAATGCAGTATGGGCATGCGGTGGCCAGAATTTCAGCGCCACCTCCTAGTGACTGATCAATCCTCAAGTCGCAGAATCTCTCACCCTTCATTGTTTCCATCCATACCCTGCCACCGCCACCGCCGCAGCACAGACTGTCGGAACGCGAGTCCGCAAGCTCAACGAGTTCCAGCCCTGGAACACTCTTGAGGACCCCACGAGGCTCATCATAAATTCCGTTGTGTCTGCCGAGGTAACACGGGTCGTGGTACGCCACTTTCTTCGGGAATTCCTTCTTTATTTCCAGCCTGCCGTCCCTGATCAGTTCCATGAGGAACTCAGACATGTGGACTATTTCGAAGTTAACCCTGAAGTCGGGGTATTCGTTTTTGAAGGTATGGTAGCAGTGGGGTGAACTCACAAGGATTTTCTTTACCCCATGATCGATGAAGGTCTTGATATTCTCTTTGGCCAGACGTTTGAATAATTCCTCGTCGCCCGTCTTTCTGATGCTCTCACCGCAGCAATTTTCCTTGGAACCCAGAATGCCGAATTCGACTCCGGCCTTTTTGAGTATTGTAGCCGTGGCTTTTGCGACCTTTTTCAGCCTCGGGTCATAACAGGGGTAGCATCCCGGAAAATACAGAAGTTCCATTTCTTCGGTAAATTCCGGTATGGATAGCCCCTGCGCCCATGCCGAACGCTTTTCCCTGTCTTCCCCGAACGGATTTCCCTGGCCGACCAGGAAGGCGTTCACCGTCTTGATGGCCTTGACTGTCGGGGGATAAACACCGTATTCGTTTGCTATTCGTCTCAGGGCCACACCTGAGTCGATCTGTCTAACATCCCTCGGGCACTGCTGCGGGCAACGTCCACAGGTTGTGCAAAGCCACATCTCCTCACTCTCAATATCCGTCAGACCGAAAGTGGCTTCTCGCACCAGTTTACGCATGCTAAAGCTCCTGACACGGTTCCAGGGACAAACCGAATCGCATAGCCCGCATTGGAAGCACCTCTTGAATGCATCCCCACCGCTGGATTTAATTACGTCTATGATCTCTTTGTAGGGAGTTACAATTTCCACTGTACTATTTCCTTTTCTTTCGGCCTGCCGTGTCAGCCCTGCTTGGAAACCGACATACGGGAAAAGGTATCCATGACTTTCTGAAAGCCATACTTGTCTATCATGGCTGCCAACCCTATCTGGACGTCCGCTGCCTTAATCTCGTCAGCCGCCTCGTCTACTTCTTCTTCTCTCTCCTCATATATCAGCGCTTCGGCAAGGCACCACTGGACGCACAGGGGTGGTTCACCCGGTGTGTTGTCTTCGCACATGTCGCATTTGAGTGGCAGACCTGAATCCGGCTCCTTGAAAATGTCACGTGAAGGACACGCTGAACGGCAGAAATCGCATTCCTGATATTCCTTGCCCTCAATGACATATTTCCCGCGACCCATGCATTCCGCTTTTGCTTCTTCCCCGGCGTAGACCGGTAGGTAGACATCTGTAAGTGGGTCACGTATCAGTCTGATACGGGAACGCGCCGGATTGTTGCTGCTATACTTCGGCGATGCGTGAAAGGCGGAGCAGGCTACTTCACAGGCCCGGCAACCGTTGCATTTATCGACATCAATCTTTATCGTCTTGACAACCTTCTTTTTTTTCTCGCCCATGACGGTCACCACCACTTAGCTTTGTTGATTTGCCGCTTCCAAGGAAGCTTCTTGTACGGGTTTTTCTTCGCCGCTAGTCAAAATTCCCCTGTTAAGGAAATCCTCGGCAACATAGTCCAGGCCCAACTCGCGTAAAGTCTCTTCAGTCGGGATGCCATCATTGTTCCATCCCTTGAACTCGTAATAAGCGTCAAGCAGCTTCTGTTCGAGTTCAGGAAATCTCTTCTTCCAGTGATTCTCAGGTGGCTTTTCATCAGCCCGTCTCAAGCCTCTCCTGACATTGATGGCCCTCAAAAGATTCCTGTTGCGTCTGTATATTTTCCTGAGACCCTCTTCATCGAGGTCCATCCCGATTGCCGCAGAGATGAACTTCGGGTAGTTGTGTATGTGATATGGCGGTTTTAACGGGAATGAGGACAGACCGGCGCACATCCCAAGGGCGTCGTCAATGTAGTGCATCATTTCCTGCCAATCGACGATATCCACCGACATATCCACAGTCGGGTAATACGGGTTTGATTTCTCACCCCTGAATTCCCAGTCCATAAGGTACTGTTTGAACTTTTCGTCCGGCACATGCACCCAGTCCTTAACAAAGTCCTCACGCTCCTCCATTGTGGCAAAAGGAGCCTGCGGGAACTGGCCTTCTATCTGGGTGATATTTATCTTTTCACCCGTGCAATACATAAGGTAGTAAACGGGGTTGAGCATCCCCAGCTTTAGAGGAAGCTGCTCGTGCTTCTTGATATTGTTATGGGCATAAGCGTGAGCGCCTTTGCCGATGTGTTCGGCCGCCCAGTGTGTTCCGTTTGCAAGTATGTCCCCAATGCCCTCGCGCCTGACTATGCGATCAAGCAGCCAGTAGAACCTTCCCTCATTGTCTGTCGGGCAACCTTCAAAATCACTTTCTGTAAGGATACCGGCGTCCAGAAGTTCCACCGCAAAGGCCATAACCTGCGGAGTAGAGAAGCCGTCTACACCGTATTCTGTGGCTCGCTGGGCAATTCGGAAACCAAAATCCAGGTCGGAGAAAGCCGCCATAGTGTAAGTGAGCTTGGAGAAGCATTTCATCATGTATGTTGATAGACCTGGAACCGAAATGGTGGCGCCGCACTTCATCGGGCAGTTGTAACAACTGATTAGGCGTTTGCGGACCGTTTCCTGCGTTTCACGCCATTTTTCCTCAATTTCTGCGTTCCAGAAGTCTCTTTTTCGTTCACGTGCGTTTCCCCACATGAAATTCTGGGTGTGCCATTCCTCATCAACCAGTTTCATTTCCTGCGGTGATCCCAGGCCGGCTAGTATCGGCATGACTCCTGGGACAGGTTTGTCTTCGCGGATCTTTATATACTTGAGGACATCAGTGCACAGACCCATGAATTCAGCCGGCCGGGCCACATTCACGTCCTTGGTGCCACGAACCGCTGTCGCCTTGATGCCCTTG
>CALDNG010000472.1 GCA_937915285.1 uncultured Desulfomonile sp.
CACATATATGTCAGTAAAAACATATTCCACCAAATGCCCTATGTGTATATCACCATTTGCATAAGGCAAAGCGCTGGTTACTAAAATCTTTTGCAAACTGAACTCCTGGCAAAGTCATTGAACGTATTGTAGGACGTTGTCCGGTCCAACCATAAATCCATCGTCATTCCTTGACTATCTCGAGAGCCTCAAGGTTGGGGTCCTTTTCCTTGTCCACCCTGAAAACCCTCGCCCGCATGACTATGGTTTCCATTTCTTTTAAATCATTGAGTATCTTAGCCTTGTCAGATTTCATCCACACCTTGTTTAGAGTGATATAACTTACGCGGTCTGCGATTATGAAATTGACAAAATCATCTCCCAGTGGAGAGGGCAAATCACCTTTCTTGTAATAACGAACAGAAAAAACGATTTCCTTGTCAAGATATTTTGAGGGATTTTCCGTTAGGCTGTCAATCGTAAGGTTTTCATCCAGATTTTTGTGGATTCCACCTTTAAGATAGTTTGTGGCGCTACATCCACACACTGTCAAGGCAATCAAGGCAATGGATAAGGCTGAGATGCAACCTTTCATCAGGTATTCTTTCAATAGGCGCTTCAGGGAATTATGAATTATAGAAGATAAGCTACAAAAAGTCAAAAATAAGGAGAAATAGAGGCATTCACATCCGCAGCACGGGTTGGTCTTGAAGAAATCAACCTACAATCGGAGTCATAAAAAAACTCCTCAACGGAGAAGTCCTATTAAAGAGTTTTTTTAAAGATTCAGTGACCATGATAGATATGGGCTCAGATTTCCTCCACAGTAATCGCTTCCTCCGGGCAGACAGAAATGCAGGATTCACAGCCCAGACATTCCTGGGCAGCCGCAACTACAGTAGTTTGACCCTCCACAGCCAGCACATCCGCAGGACAAACGTCCACACACTCTCCACATTGCTTGCACTTTTGTTCATCTATTCGAGGCAGGAACATACCAATCTCCTAAAGCTTTTAGAGCCATAAGCCCTTTTTCTATATCAGGTAGGATTTTCCATCATCAAACAGGTGCTGTAACACAGTCGGTGGGAATGGTCAAATGGAGTTCGGCCATCATCCTATTGAGTCCGACCGTCACGATTGAATCGAATGACGCAAAAATGCTAGAGTGCCGTTCATGGTAAATCAGGAAGAACAAGTTTCCTTCTATGGAGAAATTATCAGAATCCAGTCGGAGCCAACCAAGGCTCGAAAAGGGGATTACAGGTTTAGCGGAGTCGAATTGACTGGCGATCTCCCCGGCTCAAGAACTTTTATCATTTTCCCTGAATTCAGTGGGGAAGACTTTTTTTTGTTTCCCCAACTTTGTTGGCTTGGAGCAAGGCTGTCTGCCCGCAATCTAAGTCTTAACAACAGCCTCGACGATGGCAGTATGATTTTTTGCGTGAATCCCGAATCGGAACTGGTTCTGGAACCGTTTCGTCCGGTCAGTGTGATTGAGGCAATCGATTCCTTCAAGTGTATAAAATCCATCGACTTGCGTTACAGATTAAAAAGCGGAGAGCCTTATTGGTTGGCCAAAGGTAAGGCGATTCATACGATGTTTGATCAACTCGTTAGAAATCCCATTGAAGACCTGGAAACCCTTTTCGACCGATCGTTCACGCCGGTGGTCAGAGAATTTGTGCAGACGTTACCAGGGTCGTCCACTTGGGTTACTTACTCGGATTTCCGGCAGGAACTGAGAAGGCATTACAAGAACCTGGCAACCTGGTTATCTAATAATTTACCTCGTCCACATGGTGTAGACACCGAACAGGATCGACTTTCAGTGCGCTACGGCCTCAAAGGAAGAACCGACGCTGTTTTTTACTCGGATTCCGGCGCCACTATCGTCGAAGTCAAGTCCGGAAAATTCATTAGCGATGAACATCTCATGCAGCTTTACGCCTATGATCTTATGATCAGGGAAGATGATGGACTCGCTGGAATAGATTCACATGTAGTTTACTCGTCCACTGGACTATCAAGAACAGTCGATGAACTTGGGAATAACCTAACCAGGTCTATTTTGCATGGCAGGAATGTGTCCGTCGCCCTAAAACGCTTCTATGCCTTCGGAGACAATCTCTGCGACACTCAACTGTTCAGTCAATGTGAGATTGGCAAAAGATGTCACTCCAGAGCAAATTGTGATGAGTTTTATGGCAGCGACATGGTGTTTGGTAAAGTATTAAGTCCTGTCCAGAAGAAGTATTATGATTCATGGTTTGGTCTCATCTGCATTGATGAATGGTATCAGGAATCGGAGTTTGCCAACATCCTGGACAAGTCTACTCTGAATGAAAGATTAAAAGAGGGGATCACGATACCGGTCGATAGGGTCACTGTTGATAGTAATCCCAAAAATCAAATATCTGGGAGGAGGTCGGTCAATACCCCAAAAAGTGCGGACCCTTTTACAGATATGCCTTTCTCAGAGGACGAAAAGTCTCATTCATTGGGGCCAGTTTCCGTCACGGTCGAATCCGCTCATGGTTTTGGAGACATAACCAGTGGAGATGAAATAATAGTCCACCGTGGGGATGTGTGTTCTCAAGACTCGTTGAGAGCCAGGGTTTCCGAAATGACGCAAGGCAGGCTCAAGCTTACGACCAGAACTGAATACTCCCCATTTTTAGGAAATGTGAACCGATCGGACCTAGACGGTGAAAAATTGTATCTGGATAAAGTCCCTTTCTTACGGGCCAGGGAAATGTCTCGCAAGAGCCTGATGAATTTTCTCACTGACGCCTCCCCACAAATTGTTGCCACTGTCGTCGAAAGCCATTCCGGATATCAGAGACCCAATGACAGCGGCCCTACAGGGATTTTGGAGACTGATTCTCGCAGTCAGCCCGATCATAATCCGGGAGCAGTTTCAAGGGGCGAATCGACAGATAAGACCGGTAAACATACTGTTGATTTTTGCAAGTCACGGTTTAGTGGTCTCAATGATAATCAGCGACAGGCAGTGTGGCGATCCATTGAAGCGCCGGTCTACCACCTCATCCATGGTCCACCGGGTACCGGCAAGACCAGGGTCCTTTCCGGATTGATCGTGGAGATGATTCGTAGCGGTCTTCGTATTCTGGTAAGCTGTCCTACAAATGTTGCCTTGGACAGGGTACTAATCGCACTACTGAAAGACGGCTTCAACCAATTCATCAGGCTAGGGGGCCGGGACAACTGCTCTGTGGAGTTCCTTCAAATGGCTGATGCAAAAGGAGGTTCCGCATTACATCTCGATCAACTTGCTGCAAATACACGTGATTTTGAGGAATTCAAGGCCAAGGTCAGGAACACAGGACTGATCGGCGCCACTGCATACCAGTGCGCTTCCAACCCTGTTTTTCTTAAAGAGCGCTTTGATGTGGTGGTTATAGATGAAGCAGGCCAGCTTGATGAGCCGTCATCATTGGCTCCGCTGTCATTAGCCGAAAAATTTGTTATGTGCGGGGATCACCTTCAACTTCCTCCTGTGGTCAAGAGTCGTAACCCGGATTCAGGAGATACCCGGGAGGGACTGGAAGTCTCTTTGTTTGAAAGGCTTTTTAGATGTTCCATTCCAGGGACGGTTTCTTCTCTGAATGTTCAATACAGGATGAACGACGAGGTCCAGAGCATTACGTCCAAACTGTTTTATGGCGGAAAATTGGTTGCCGCTCCAGAGGTCGCAAAAAGGAGGCTTAATGTGGGGGATGACTTAAAGGGGCCGACATACATTCGGCAGATAATAGATCCAGAAACCCCCGTGGTGTTCGTGGACGTTCATGGAGGCTCCGATTCGGGCAAAGCCAGACCGGAGGAGGCTGATCTGGCCGTTGAAATTGCGGAGGCCCTGGTCGGTCTGGGCATCCCTTCCTCGGAGATAGGTATAATCACCCCCTACAGGGCCCAGCAGGCGCTCATAAGGCAGAGAATGGCAGACATGACGGGACTCCACAGGATATCAGTCGATACTGTCGATCGTTTCCAGGGGGGAGAGAAAGAAGTAATACTCATGTCTCTTGCAAGATCAGATTCAGTGACGTCTTTTCTGGCTGACCCCAAAAGGTTGAATGTGTCTTTGAGCAGGGCCCGCTCCAAGCTGATATTATTGGGAAGGGAAGCCGCGCTCGAAGCCCATCCTCTATTTCAAGCAATGTTTAGCGGATTGAAAAAAGTTGTCATAAAGAATTAGAAATGTTTTCGGTAACATAGGGAGAATCAAAATCCATGGCTCAAAAAGGTCAGGAACTATACCTGATAGATGGGAGCGCCTATATATATCGGGCGTATCATGCAATGGGACCTCTTTCCAATTCACAGGGCACGCCGACTGGAGCAATCTTTGGTTTCACTAACATGATAGTGAAGACTCTCAAGGACAAGTCTCCCCATAGGATAGCGGTAGTTTTCGACTCAAAGGGCCCCACCTTCAGGCACGATATGTACCCGGAGTATAAGGCCAACAGACCGGAGGCGCCGGAAGACCTGAAAGTTCAAATTCCCAAGATCCACGATCTCGTCAGGGCCTATTCCATTCCGACAATCTCCGTTCAGGGCTATGAAGCTGATGACATCATCGCTACACTGACTCAAAGGGCGTCAGAACGGAGTTGGAAGGTAGTCATAGTCTCCGGAGACAAGGACCTGACTCAAATAGTTGGACCGACAACATGCATGTGGGATCCGCAAAAGGATGTGGTGTACGATGAACAGGGCGTAAAAGAAAAGTTTGGCATAAAACCATCTCAGGTTATCGATTTCATGGCCTTGACAGGAGACAGTTCGGACAATGTTCCCGGCGTTCCCGGAATCGGTCCTAAGACGGCCTCCAGCCTGATCGAAAAATATGACACCCTCGACGGGATTTACACGGGTGTTGAAGACATAAAACAGAAAAAAGTTAGGGAAAACCTTATAAAATACAGAGATAAAGCAGTATTGAGTAAAGAATTGGTAAGTCTTTGTTCCGATGTTCCTCTGGATATAAACCTCGAGGATCTGGTCATGGGGGAACCTGATGTTTCAACACTGAGGTCTCTTTTCAAGGAATATGAGTTCAGAAGAATGCTGGCGGATCTGCCGCCTGAGAAAAAACTTGATTTCTCGGGATACAGAGTGATTACAACCCGGGAATCGCTTGCAGACCTTATGGTAGGTCTATCAGAAAAGAAGTGTTTTGCAATTGATGTAGAAACGACCTCCGTCCAGCCCATGCTAGCTGGTCTCGTAGGTATATCTATATGCGCCGAATCCGGGAAGGCCTTTTACATTCCTGTGGGACATTTGGAAGGAGATCAACTCGAAAAAAAATATGTCCTCGGGCTAATGGAACCTATTCTTGCAAACCCCGACATCAAAAAAATTGGTCAGAACATCAAATACGATCTCATAGTGTTTAAAAGGGAAGGGGCTATCCTCGACGGGATCGATTTTGACACAATGCTGGCTTCATATCTTTTGGACCCGTCCCGGAGGGGGCACTCGCTGGATGACTTGGCGGAACTCCATCTGGAACATAAGATGATTCCGATCAAGGAACTCATCGGGGTGGGAAAGAGTCAGATTCCATTTTCCGAGGTAAGCATATCCGATGCTGCCAATTATTCCTGCGAAGACGCTGACGTCACTTTCAGAATCTCAAGAATACTGAAACCCAGGCTTCTTGAAGAGGGTTTGTCGGATCTTTACCAACAGATAGAGATGCCCCTGATCACCGTTTTGGCTGATATGGAGATGGCCGGAGTGAAGGTGGATGTCCCATATCTTTCAGGTTTGTCTAAAGAATTCGGTTTGTTCCTGGAAAACTTGGAGTCACAAATCTACAGGCTGGCCGGTGAAAAGTTCAACATAAATTCCACGCAGCAACTAGGAGATATACTCTTTAACAAATTGGGACTAAAAGCGACCAAGAAAACCAAAACAGGGCTTTCAACTGCACTCAATGTTCTGGAAGAATTGGCCCAGGAGCATGAATTACCAAAACAAATAGTAGAATACCGTTCAATCTATAAACTCAAGTCTACTTACGTAGACTCACTTACAGGTCTGGTAAATCCCGTTACAGGTCGAATCCACACCTCCTACAATCAGGCCGTTGCCGCCACCGGAAGACTTTCATCATCTGACCCCAACCTGCAGAACATTCCAATTAGGACTGCGGAAGGCAGAAAGATTAGAAAAGCATTTGTGGCCGATGATGGCAAGGTCTTTGTTTCTGCGGATTACTCACAGATTGAGTTGCGGGTCATGGCGCATCTGTCTGGTGATGCGAGGTTGAAACAGGCCTTTTCGGAGGGAGAGGATGTTCACGCCATAACTGCCGCCAGCATATTTGACGTGGCGCCGGGATTGGTGACACCTGAGATGAGGCGAAAGGCAAAGGAAATCAATTTTGGCATAATTTACGGGATGGGCCCGTTTAAGCTTGCCGGTCAGATCGGTGTGGGGCTCAAGATGGCCAAACAGTACCTGGAGGAATACTACCAGACATATTCGGGGGTCAGGAAATACATGGAAGAAACCCCTGAGAAAGCAGCTTCAAACGGTTATGTGACTACCGTTCTGGGGCGAAGGCGGCCGCTTCCTGATCTAAACAGCCCGAATAAGATCCTGCAACAGGCGGCTAGACGCGTGGCAATAAACACAACAATACAGGGCAGCGCCGCTGATCTAATAAAGATGGCCATGATCAAGGTTCATGACGCAATAAGTAAATCCTCCTTTCCATGTAAAATGATACTGCAGGTTCATGACGAACTAGTGCTCGAAGCGGACGAAAACTATGTCGAGGAAGTCAAGAACCTTCTCAGGACTCAAATGGAAAGCGCTTATGAATTATCCGTTCCTCTTGTTGTGGACGTGTCTCATGGCAAAAACTGGGAAGAAGCCCATTGATTTGAATAAACGGAATCTCAAATATGTATCCAAAGGAATACAAGTATGTCTGACAGCCCTTCAGCATGGATTATGACCATAGGCAACGAAATCATTAACGGGGTGATCACCGACACCAACCGTGAAAACATATCCCGAGAACTTCGTTCTGTAGGCATTTCAGTTCGGGGAATGTCCTCTGTAAGGGATGTGGAGGAAGAAATAGTTGATGCTCTTAAATACGCGATGGAAAAGGCCGAAATTACGATTGTGAGTGGAGGCCTGGGACCCACCGAGGATGACAAGACGGCAGTGAGCGCCGCGATGTTACTTGGAGAGGATCTGGTTCTGAATGAGGAACAGCTCCAGAGAATTCGAGATCGTTTCACACGTATGGGTAGGCCCATGTCTCCGAGTAACACCAAGCAGGCCATGATGCCACGCAGTTGCGCTCCTCTGCCCAATGACTATGGTACAGCCCCTGGTTTTGCCATTGAACACTCCAAAAGATACGCCCTTTTTTTCCCAGGAATACCGGCCGAATTGATCCCTATGCTTAGAGAACAGGGGTTTCCCTTCATCTGGAATCGCATTGGAGGGAAAAGGAAGTCCTTCAGGAATAAGACAACGATTGTTTTTGGATATACAGAGTCCCGGCTGGGAGAAATACTTTCAGATATCGCCAGGGATACAGAAGACTGTCACCTTGCCTTCCTGCCGAGATTCCCTGTCATAAGACTTAGAATTGATGCAATGGGGTCCACTGACCGTGAGGCAGACGATATAGTGGAAGCAAAACAGGTCCAGATAAGGCAAAGGATCACGGAAAACATAATCAGTGAGACGGGGGCGTCTATAGAAGTAGTGGTGATCAGATTGCTGGAGGAGCGGAATCTGACACTGTCACTGGCTGAGTCCATTACAGGCGGGTTGATCGGAGAAATGATAACTCGAGTAGCCGGGGCTTCCAGGACATTTATGGGGTCGTTAGTAAGTTATTCTAATGAACTCAAGACGGACGTACTCAACGTACCCAAACGTGTAATAGAACAACATGGGGCCGTATCCCATGAGTGCGCCAAAGCCATGGCGCTCGGAGCCCGTTTGACAGGCAGATCAAACGTTGGCCTTTCCGTTACAGGAATAGCAGGCCCTGATGGAGGCTCTCCGACCAAACCGGTAGGAACATTCTTTGTTGGTATGTCCACCGATGAAACACTCATGAGTCGAAGGTTCCTGATGCCAGGGAAACGCGAATGGGTAAAAACGCTTGCCGCGATGCAGACACTAGACACGCTCAGAAGAAGTCTATTGGGGTATCGTCTTCATGGAGATTTGGATTGAGTTGACCCTAACCACAAAAATTTTCGCCAAATCGCCTATTTTTTGGCGAGGAGGACTTTCCAGGAGAGTATGGCTTGATTGGTGCGAAGATTTTCTGAAGCTGGGTGGAAAAGGAAAAAGAGGGGCCAAACGGCCCCTCACGAGTGAATGATGCCTATTCCTCCAGGGTGTAGGCTCCTTTTTTGTCTTTGTCGAAATCGAGCTTGGCTCTGACGTAACCAACGTTGTAGCCGGCATTTTTCAGAATGGTATAGGCCATTTCAGCCCTGGCGCCAGTGGCGCAATGAATCATGATTTTCTTGTCTTTGGGAACTTCCGCTATTTTGATCTCGAGTTCATCCAAAGGCAGTTGAACAGTGTTGGGCAACTTCCCCTCGTTGACCTCAGAAACATTTCTCACATCGAGAATTATAGTGTCAGGAGCGGGCTTCTCAAGTTGAGCCTTAAAAACCGAAAGTTCTATTTCACCAGGCAACAGCTTTCTGACATAGTTAATGCTGGTCGCCGCCGGACCTGTGGCTACAGTCTTGCCAGCCGCCTGCCAGCCTTTGAAACCGCCGTCGAGAATGCTGACCTGCTTGTAACCCCACTCTGAAACAGTTTTGAAAGCCTTCTTAGCCTCATCGGAAACGCCGTCCGCCCCATACAGTATTACTGCTGCTCCCAT
>CALDNG010000473.1 GCA_937915285.1 uncultured Desulfomonile sp.
TGAAGGGGCTTCTGTTGAATATGGCGTGTAAAGGATTAATTCCTATTACATGCGCTCCGAGATCGGTTCTGGCCCAGTCGGCAAAATTTTTCAGGTCCGTAAAATCACCCACACCCCAGTTTCTGGCCGACCTCAAGCCATAAAGGGCTACACCCACTCCTCCAATCCGTTGACCGCCAAGGACTGTCTCTGGTAGGTAGGCAGACTCAGGACAAATGAGCAAGGCAAGTTCCATGCTGATTTTTTGATTCTGGATCTGGGCCTTCACCTTGAATCTCATCAGTCCTGTCTGGTTTATGGCAGGAGTGGGAAATGAGACCGACGAGAGACCAGTGCTTTCATCCAGGCCTAAACAGACGTCTGGATCGGTTAACGATATAGTGAATGGCGGAAATTTCCCCTTTACCTCAGTGAAGGTAAGGCTTCCGTCATCTGAGTTGCAGTCAAGTTTTGTCCAGTTCAGTTCCATGAGCATCGATATGCATGCAGGTGGATGGGATATATCGATCACATGGATCTGGTTTTTCAGTGACATCCTCTCTTGAGCCAGATTGATACCCTTGAGCGCTAGGATCTGGCGAGCGATCTCAGGTCTGGTAAAAAAAGTTCTGCCCCAGTTATCCGTGTAAGATTCCTCAATTCCAAATACCTTACCGAGTTCTTTCAACGCCTTGAAAAAGTCTGACAATTTGCGCTCCTCCCGGATTAGTCAAATTCATTTGGTTTTTAATTGACTACGCCACCAGATCACTAATATTAATAGGTAAGAACAGCGTTCGTACAATGATTAGTCGATTTATCTCAGTATAACATCATCCTTATTAATAGTTCACTGGCTTTTTGGCTGTTTTAGCATGGACCTCTGGACGAAGCTGGGCGCGCCAGCAGGTTTTCCGAGCCCTTGGAGACTTCATGGACCCTTACCCGGGAGAAAATCATGGATTTTAAACTGAATGATGAACAGAGACTGATCCGAAAGGCGGCACGGGATTTCGCCAACAAGGAATTGGGCCCGAATTCGAGAGAGTGGGAAGAATCGGCGACCTTCTCCAGGGCCACTTTCGATAAAATGGGCAAGCTGGATTTCACCGGCCTCTATGTTCCGGAGGAATATGGAGGGACAGGCGTTGGTCGTCTGACCGCTGCGGTGATTTTCGAGGAACTTGCAAAAGGGTGCTTTGCAACGGCTGTTTATGTGAGTGTCCACAACATGGTGGCCAACCTGGTTTTCACATACGGCAACGAGGATCAGAGACACAAATGGGCCAAGCCCATGGCCATGGGAAAGAAACTCGGGGCGTATTCACTCACCGAGGCTGACGCAGGTTCAGACGCAGCCAACCTTAACGCCTCTGCGGTCAAGGTTGACGGTGGATACCTGGTCAATGGGACCAAGCTATACGTAACCAGTGGAGGAGTCGCAGATTATTACGCTGTAATGCTCCGGACTGACGAGAGTCAAAAGCAAAAAGGAATCAGCGCGTTCATAGTCGAAAAGGACACCCCAGGGTTCAGCTTTGGGCCTCATGAACCTAAAATGGGCATGAATGCCTCCCCCACTACCGAACTGCATTTCCAGGACTGCTTCATACCCGCCGAGAACCTGATAGGAGATGAAGGAAAAGGGCTCAACATGGCGTTGAGCGCGCTCAATGGAGGCAGGATCAGTATAGGAGCCTGTTCATGCGGACTGGCCCAGCAGGCGCTCGATTATGCTCTAAACTATGCCCAGAAACGTCAGCAGTTCGGAAAACCAATAATCACATTCCAGGGCCTTCAGTTCCTTGCGGCAGACCTGGCTACGGAGATTGAGGCGTCGAGGCTGCTTGTTTACAGGGCAGCCTATTTAATGGACCTCGGTGAATCCAGCGTTATGGAAGCCGCTATGGGGAAGAGATTCGCCACTGATACAGCAATGCGGGTTACGACCGAGGCCGTCCAGATTCTTGGTGGTTATGGTTACATGAAGTCCTATCCAGTTGAAATGTATATGCGCTTTGCAAAGGTAGCGCAGATATTCGAAGGCACCAATCAGGTGCAACGGATAGTGATAGCCAGGGAGTTGACTAAGACCAAGGGCGGAAAAAGACAGGACTCCTATTAGATAAAGGAGTAAAGATTAGCGCCGTTGATCTCTCGAAAAAACATTTACCCCTTCCTTATCCTGCAGGAGAAGCCAATGCCAAAAAAGGCTACTAAAGTCCAAAGCGTGGGCGAAAAAATTCGCGAAATGAGGGAAAAACTCAAGATCGATCTTGATAAGCTTGCCGAAAAGACCGGATACGATTCCGATTTTCTTCGAGAACTTGAGGAGGGAAAAATTTCACCGGCAGTGGGGGCATTGATCCAGATTTCACGCGCCATGTCTGTGGATTCATCTGAACTGCTGGCGGATGAAAAGAAAGAAGCACGCAGAAAAAGTCACCTCAAAAGGACCAAGGCATATTCTTACAAGAGCCTCACCCCGGACGCTGAAGACAAGCATCTCTGGGCTTATCTGGTGACTCTGGATCCGAAAAAGGAACATGAAATGGTCGCCTACAAGCACGAAGGCGAAGAATTCATGTTCGTAGTGGACGGTAAGGTCGAGGTCAAGGTCGGGGAAGACATTCACGTACTGAAGAAAGGGGAACATGTTCACTTCAATTCAGGTATCCAGCATCATCTGCGAAATCTGAGTTCGAAGGTTTCCACCATGATCGTGGTTGTCTATACGCCTTAGTAAAAATATTTTGGGTTTCAATTTACTCAAGCATTTGTTTTTGCGGTAGTAGTTAACCTTTTTTATCCATAAAAAGATTTTCCAGCAAATTTGGAGAATTTTGGAACCTTTCATGCATAGCTCTGTCCTATTTAGCAAGGGGTTATTCGAAAAGCTAAACCGGGCATTAAATTATTAGAGTCACGCTACTTAATCCCAAAAAGAAGCGACGCTTCGGTTTACCAACAACACGAAAACCCGTATCCATACCTCCTTTCACGCCCCGAGTCCCCATCGGGGCTTTTTTTTTATCAAATGCTCTGCTAAGGTGATTTATCCATCCGAACAGGCGGGCGGCTATTTCATAGCGGCTGAAGCGCGGAACTTTTTCACATAAGGCATCTTAGTGGAGGGAAAATGAAACTTGCGGGAAGAGCGGCTATTGTGACCGGCAGCAGCAGGGGTGTCGGTAGAAACGTAGCCCTGGCTTATGCCAAAGAGGGCGCAGACGTTTTGATCAACTATTCATCAAGCGAAGGTCCGGCGCTGGAGGCTGTAGAGCAGATCAGGGCCATGGGGCGTAAGGCTGTGGCGGTCAAAGCCGATGTGGCAAATAAGGCCGAAGTTGAAAACATGGTGGCGATGGCCAAGGAAAATTTCGGACGTGTCGATATTCTTGTAAATAACGCAGGTTTCACAAAGCCGGCCATGCTATCCAAAATGACTGAGGACCAGTGGGACGCCGTGGTAGACGCGCACCTCAAGGCCCCTTTTCTATGCATTCAGGCGTGTTTCAGACATTTCGAAGAGCAGAAATACGGTAAGATAATCAATGTCAGTTCGGTAGCTGGCCTGGTGGGCACAGTCGGTCAGATCAATTATTCAGCGGCCAAGGGTGGGATTCTCAGTCTGACAAAGAGCGTAGCCAGGGAATTGGCGCGTTACAATGTTTGCGCGAATGTTATCTCCTTGGGTATCGTAGAAACTGACATGACAGAAAAAATCAGGACCGACGAAAAATTAAAAGATATATATATGAACCGTATTCTGTTGAAGCGGTTCGGCGCAGCCGAGGATATCAGCCCTGCTTTTGTGTTCATGGCATCCAAAGACTCGGATTACATCACAGGCCAACTCCTTTGCGTTGATGGCGGTTATGGAATGATATAGCCTTCGCTGCATTGGTTCTCAGGATAAAACCGGATTTTTTCTTATTTCCTGAAATACGTGCGGAGGCGTCACACCCTGATCCAGTATCTCGAAATTTCGTGAACGCCTCCGCGCAAAAGACAATCAGTGCAACAGTGCCCCCTGGCCATCAAAACATTTCCGTCAACTTCCATCACGCCCACCGTCTTCTCCAGCGAGGAAAACATTTTTTCCAAACTTTTCCCTACATCACTTGTGCCCGTTTTTTTCCGGGTTTTCTGGATTCCTTTATGAATAGAATGTCAGTATAAGCATCCTGATTACCCTAAATTAGCCTGAACATGGTGGCCCGATTTCTACGATCCGATTTGCCCAGGAAAAAAACCTTGACTAACTACCCATACTTTGTTAAAAATCGGTAACGTCAATAAACCCAATAATGACTGAGTCTCTGAAACGTGTTTTCTCAGGTGATAATTTTCTGAGTTCCAGCGAAGAAAATAAATCGCTGAAAGACACCATTAACAGGCTAGGGACAAGCTAAAAAATAGCTTGACATTTGGCAGTTAGTTTGATACCAAAAATACATTCCGGAATATAATCGGATTTTTATCCGGGA
>CALDNG010000474.1 GCA_937915285.1 uncultured Desulfomonile sp.
CCCAGCGGTATTGCAGTAACGAAAGCTATGCCCAGGGCGCAAACAATCCTGAAGGATGACGCCTCGATATGTTTCCAAAACTTTATGGAACCTGATTCCTCGATAAGTTTGTCGAGCGTCATCAATGGCGTGGCCACTATGTTAGGACCCGAGAACATGGCCCCGGCCTGCCAGAAGCATAGCAGAAGAAAAACTGCAATCACGTAACTAAACCTGTTGCTCATGCTGCTGACTCTAATTCCAGCCGAACCTCGGAACATTTCCGGTAAAACTCCGGAGCCCCAAAAAAGCCATTCTCGCAGGCCATCGGGTTATTGATGGTCTTCAGCACTTTTCCCGGAACCCCTCCCATGACAAGAATATTCTGTCCCAGCCTCACTGCCTCCTGGATGTTGTGAGTCACAAGCGCCATACAGAATTGCCTTTGCCGCCAGAGTTTGGCCGCCAGTTCCTGAAGACGCTCCCGGTTAAGAGTGTCCAGCGCCGCAAAAGGCTCATCAAGAAGCAACAACATTGGATTAAGCACCAAGGCCCTAGCCAAAGCGACTCTCTGTTTCTGTCCTCCCGATAATTGCTGTGGGTGGACATCGAGCTTGTCGGCTATGTCTAATTCTTCCAGCAAATCAAAAATGTTTTCCCAGTCGATATCTTCGCGTCTGATTCTAAGTCCCAGTTCAATATTTGAGCGAACCGTTTTCCAAGGGAACAGTCCATAATCCTGGAGCACCAGGGCTACCTCACGAGGCGGACGCTCCAATGGCTTTGAACGAAACAATAACTCACCACTGTCAGGTTTTTCCAAACCGGCCATCAGTAACAACAGGGTTGACTTGCCACATCCGGACGGACCAACCAGCGCTATTGTCTCAGATTCACAAAGCGTTATGTCCACCGAATCAAGGGCACGAACCATCCCGTGATCAGTTGTGTAGCTTTTTGACAGGCTGGTCCCGCGTATCAGTTCACTGCAGGAATCTGGCATCGACAATGTTTTCATAAGATATTTCTGACTTAAGGACTCCCCTTTGTTGGAGCCACTTGGAAACCCGCTCAACTGAATCCCTGTCAGGGGCCTTAAGAGGCTCAAACTTGGGAACCTGGAAAGAGTTTCTGAGATTCATCGGTAATCGGTTTTTCTCGACCATGGTCGATCGGACGCTGTCCGGATCAGAGCCGACTATTTGGTTAGCCTTGTTGATGGCCGCAAAAAACAGCCTAATCGCTTCCGGGTTACTGGTGGCGAATTTTCTGGAGAATACCAGGACGGTCTGTGTCTCACCCAAACCGGAGTCGTCGGCCAGAATATTGGCGCCCTTGTCTATTGCTGCCGTGACAAGCGGCTCCGGCAATGCAGCAGCCTCTACTTGCCCGGACAAAAGCATTTGGAATCTCAAACCAATATTTTTCGATTCCACACTTTCGATCTTATCCTGTGGCACACCGGATGCTATCATCAGGTTCTCACATGCATAATCCACCACTGAATTGGAAGATATCGCGATAGGAACCCCTGAAAGCTCCAGAAGACTGACGTATTTGGACCCGGGTTTCGTCATTATACCGAACATCCTGCGATCAGCCCGGGTATCATAGTTTTTTGCCACGATAAGGATGTCCTGGCCATTTCCTTTCATCGCCAGGGGTGTCACCAGATCGGCAAAACATCCATCCAGACTCCCGGCTGCTAGAGCTATGTCTTTTTCGGCTGCAGTATTGAACTGTATTACCTCAACCTGAAGCCCCTCACTGGTAAATAAACCCTTGTCTTCAGCGACATAAATCGGCAATGACTGTAGCGCCGCAATCGAGCCAAACCTCATGCTGTGTCCTTCCGCCATTGACGGACCGGCAGATGACAGCAGCAATATCAGAACACTCAAGCATCCGAGCGCTGACTTCAAATAACTTTTCATGTCCGAAATTTCCTTTCGCCCAATGTGACTTCAGTCTCTCAGCGCCTGTCTACATAGTCTCACCATATAGCCCTGTGAAAGCGTCAAAGCTTAACAAGCATGTTTTTTTCTAACGGTTGGTCAGTCCGTTTCTGACGAAATCTACTACAGTCGCTATCCAGGCGTCCAGGGTCTCAGGGTCACCTTGATAAATGCCACGGGGACCTGAAAGATGATCAAGATAATAGGAGCGCAGCATTGTCTCGAGAATGGAGTAAAGAATAAAAGACAGCTTCTCCAGATCCAGGTCAGCCCTGAGTTCCCCATTTTGCTGGGCTTCGACCATCAAGTCCTGCAAGAAACCCTCCCCTCTGCGACGCAATTCTACTATGCGTTCCGTGCCAAACGGAGAATCACCAGACTGAAGAAGTTGGAAGTAAATCCGGGATTGCGTTGGCCGATCATCAATAAACTGGAATCCTGCCCTAATGAGCCTGTCCTGTCTTGCAAAAAACTCAACCTCCCGGGTCTCGTCCCTGACACTCTTCAAATACTCCTTGACCTGGTCTGAGGCTATCCGAACCAATCCATCGAAGAGATTGCGCTTGGTAGTAAAATACTGAAAAAGGCTCCCCTTACTGATTCCCGCATCACGTACTATGCTGTTTACCGAGGCCTTCCTGTAACCGTTCTCTGCAAACTCACGAGCAGCCGCATTAAATATTTTCTCGCGCTTTTCAATGCTTAATGTCTGAAAAAGCCGGGATGTAGATTCTCTGAACGGCATTGCCTCAAAACTCTGCATGTAATTGTCGCAGCCAATTCGTTGATTGACCACACGGTCATTATATGCATCAGACAGGCGCTTCGCAAATTATTTCGGCCTTGGCTGCTATCCTTGACCTGACAGGGGTTTCCTGTTAAAAATTTTTCTACAATGATGCAATTAATGTTTTGTTATGACTAATTCTTCTTTTTTCAGGAGATTAAATGAAGCTTAGGCGATTAATAGTAAAACCTGACCTTCCGGACGAACTCCAGTCCCTACGAATAATCGGCATGAACATGTGGTTCACCTGGAATCCTGAAGTCAGCCGCCTGTTCCAGGCGCTTGATCCGGAACTTTGGGAGAGCTGTTCACATAATCCGATAGTCTTACTGGCCAACCTGACGGATGAACGCAAGAAGGAAATCCTTGAGGACTCTTCTCTTATAGACCAGATACGCAGTGTAGAGAGGTCGTTTGACGACTATGTCAGCAATATAGAGAACTACTCTTTCAACATGGAACGTCCCATTGATTACCGAATAGCGTACTTCAGCATGGAATTCGGGATTGGCGAGTGCCTGCCCATTTATTCAGGCGGTCTTGGTGTTTTGGCTGGTGATCATCTCAAGAGCGCATCGAACCTTTGTTTTCCTTTGATAGGCATGGGGCTACTGTATCAGAAAGGTTATTTTAAACAGTATCTTAATGTAGATGGGTGGCAGCAGGAATCGTACCCCGAAAATGACTTTTACAATATGCCGGTCTGGCCGGTGATGGACGGCACAGGCAAGCAGGCTGCGTTTGAAATCGAAATTGACAATGAGACCGCTAAAATTCTCATCTGGAAAGTTCAGGTGGGAAGAATCCCGTTGTATTTGCTGGACTCCTCTGATCCTTCAAATTCAGAGCGTGTCAAGAAGATTACCGCCGAGTTATATGGAGGCGATCTTGAGATGCGAATGCAACAGGAAATAGTGCTCGGTATAGGTGGCGCCAAGGCATTGCATTTGCTTGGACTATGGCCCTTTGTCTACCACCTCAACGAAGGACATGCGGCATTTGCTGCTCTCGAGCGAATACGTCAGACTATGGTCACCTACCGGACACCTTTCGATGCGGCGATGGAATCTGTTGCGGCAAGCACGGTGTTCACTACACATACGCCTGTTCCGGCGGGGATAGATCTGTTTCCGCCAGAGTTGGTTGACAGGTATTTCAGGAAGTATTTGTCAAGTATGGGAATGAGTGTCAAGGACTTGCTGGATTTGGGGAGATCGAATACTGATGACAAATCAGAGCCTTTGTCGATGGCTGTCCTTGCCATGAGACTTTCCCGTGGAGTCAATGCCGTCAGCAAGCTGCACAGCGACGTCTCGAAAAAGATGTGGCGTTCATTGTGGCCGCATGTGGATGAGGAAGACATCCCTATCGGCTATGTCACTAACGGTGTGCATATCCCGTCCTATATCTCGAAGGAATTATCTGATCTTTTCGACAGATATCTTGGGGAGGGTTGGGTTGAAGAACCTGATAATACCAAGATTTGGTCCAGGGTCTACAACATACCTCATGAGCAATTGTGGGGTGTTCACGAAACCCGACGAGAAAGGCTGGTGAGTTTTTGCCGAAGGCGACTTGTTAGACAGATGAGAACAAGTGGCGGATCAACGCTCGATCGCAAGCGTGCCCGAGAGTTTCTGAACCCTGAAGCCCTTACCGTGGGTTTTGCCAGGAGGTTTGCCCCCTACAAACGTGCGTCTTTGATACTCTCTGATCCAGACAGGCTATTGCGCCTAATGTCGGACAAGCGTCGGCCCGTTCAGTTCATTTTTGCTGGAAAGGCTCATCCACGTGACCTGCTGGGTAAGGAGATAATAAAAGAGGTTGTCCATCTCTCGCGCTCAGAAGGCTTCAGGCGAAATCTTGTGTTCCTCGAGGATTATGACATCAATGTTGCGCGCTATCTCATTCAGGGATGCGACGTGTGGTTGAACAATCCCCGACGCCTGCGTGAAGCCTGCGGAACTTCAGGGATGAAAGCAGCCGCCAATGGTGTGCTCAATATGAGTATTCTGGATGGGTGGTGGCCGGAGGCCTATGATGGGACGAACGGCTGGGCCATAGGCGGTGAAGAGGATTATGATGATCCCGACTACCAGGATCAGGCAGAAGCCCAGGAACTCTATGAACTGCTTGAAGAAAAGGTGATCCCCATTTTCTTCGACAGAGGTCCCGACGGACTTCCCCACAGATGGATCGAAATGATGAAAAATAGCATGGCTAAGGTTTCGGGTTTCTTCAATTCTCACCGAATGATTGAGCAGTACATGGAAGACTATTATGTTCAAGCGGGTTTTGCTCATCAGATTCTGGGTGAAAACAGGCAGGCCAGGGCCATGGAACTCAGGGACTGGAAACATCGAATCAGGTCCTTGTGGAAAGATGTCAAGGTTACGGATGTCAACCTGCCTCAGGGTGACAGGGTTTCTCTCGGTGAGAGCATCGAAGTCTGCGCTAACATCCACCTGGGTGAGCTAAGGAATGAAGAAATAGTCGTAGACCTGTGCTATGGGACAGTGGGCGGAGGAGAAGAATCTGAGAAGATGCTGACACGGAACATCACCGCCATGGTCAGCGATGGAGTAGAGGCGGATCGGATATGGCGTTTCAAGGCTAATGTTGCCTGTGAGGAGACGGGAATATACGCTTACAAGGTGAGGGTCATTCCGTTTCATCCGTACCTGTTCAACCCCCTATCCATGGGTTTGGTTACCTGGGGCTGATCCCCTCAGGAAAGGCGCAAGGTGGCGTAATGACTATCCCGACCAGAATTTTGGGAAAGACGGGGGAGAAGGTCACTATTCTCGGACTTGGTGGCGAAGGCATCCTGAGAACCTTCGATTTCGATAATGAGGCTTACGGGTTGGTAAACAGGGCGATAGATCTTGGGGTAAATTACTTCGAATCCGCCAGGGCCTATTCGGGTAGTGAATACTACTATGGTCTGTCTCTGGGAGAGCGCCGCAAGGATATCTTCCTGACGAGCAAATCCCATGCCAGGGACCGTGAGGGAGCACTAGCTCACCTCTCTGAGACCCTCAAAAACATGAAGACGGATCACCTCGATCTATGGCAGGTTCACGATGTGAGATCCGATCAGGATGTCGAAGCCATTTTTGGTCCAAAGGGTGCGATCGAGGCCTTCATATGGGCAAAACAGAATGGCCTGACGCGTTACATAGGAGTTACGGGCCACCACGACCCTGAGATACTCAGGAAATGTCTTTCAATGTTCGATTTTGACACAGTCCTCATGCCGGTGAATCCAGCAGAACCCTCACATGACAGCTTCATAGACATTGTCCTGCCAGACGCTCTTGAAAAAGACATGGGAATCATCTGCATGAAAGTTTATTTCAGAGGACTTGCCCAAAAGATACCATGGTTCGAATCGATGTCTCCATTCTACAGGTTCGCCCTCTCCCAGCCGGTTTCTACTGCCGTAATCGGTTGTGACAACATCAGGCACATTGAAGAGAACGTTCAAATAGCTTCTAATTTCGAGCCGATGACTCCGGAAGACATGAAAGAACTCGTGGCTGCGGTCAGGCCTTTT
>CALDNG010000475.1 GCA_937915285.1 uncultured Desulfomonile sp.
ACCACCGAGATCTACACTCTTTCCCTACACGACGCTCTTCCGATCTTGGTTTCACATTTTCCATGCCACTTATGGAAAACTTCAGTCCCATGAGCTTCGCTACCACGCGGTTCCATATACGTAAGAGAAAAAAATTAAACCTGCCAGGCTTGAACAACACTGCGGCGATCAGGGCGGGAATCGTAAGCACCGGTGTAAGCGCCGTTACTCCAAGGGCTGTAATGACCATCCTGAACGTAGACTTTTTAGATGACATATGAGATTTGCTCCGGCGCTCAATCATTTATTTCAGCATCTGGGAACAAGGATGGGGTTAGCCCTTCTGCGTGGTAAAATGTCGAGGAGTGATTTACACGGCTGCTTCAAAGAAGACAAAAATGTAAGCGAAAATTTTATTGGCGGAGAGAGAGGGATTCGAACCCCCGGCGCCCTAACGGGCGCAATTGATTTCGAGTCAACCCCCTTCGGCCTCTCGGGCATCTCTCCGCTAAAGTCACTGCGAGTTCCCTACCGGTTCCTCAAACGGACGAAGAATTCTTTCATGAGGCTTGCGGCCATGTCCTTCAACACACCAGGGATAACCTCAATTTCGTGGTTTAGTCTCGGGTCATGAGAAAGGTCGAAAAGACTGCCTAATCCGCCCCATTTAAAGTCTTGCGCCGCGTATACGACTCTCGGGACTCTCGCGTGCAACAATGCGCTCGCGCACATGACGCACGGTTCTAAAGTAACATAAAGAGTCGAATAGGGCAATCTCCAATCACCCAATAATCTGGCAGCCTCCCTTATAGCGACAATTTCCGCATGAGCCGTCGGATCTTTGTCCAGTTCAATTCGGTTAAATGCCTGACTTATGACCTGACCGTTGTTTACGATAACCGCCCCGACTGGGGCCTCGCCCAGTTCAAAAGCCTTTTGGGCCTGTTCCATTGCCTTGAGCATGAAGACTTCGTCATCTTTTGAAATTGCTCTTGGCAATGGAATGTATTTTGGATCAGCCAAGGATGGCGCCCCTATCGGCTGAACTGACCTGGGAAGCGTATCTGGCTAGATATCCGTTGTTGATCTTGCTCTCTGGCGGCTTCCATTGCGCCCTTCGTTTGGCAAATTCCTCGTCGCTGATAAGGAGTTGCACTTTTTTTGCCGGTATATCAATAGAGATTTTGTCTCCCTCTTTGACAAGAGCTATAGGACCGCCGTGGGCCGCCTCTGGAGAGACATGACCTATTGCGGCGCCTTTTGTGCCGCCACTAAAACGTCCATCAGTAATTAAAGCGACAGATTTGTCCAGCCCCATGCCTACCAGAGCAGAAGTCGGGTTCAGCATCTCTCTCATTCCCGGTCCTCCACGAGGCCCCTCATATC
Organism: uncultured Desulfomonile sp.; assembly: GCA_937915285.1. Taxonomy (GTDB): domain Bacteria; phylum Desulfobacterota; class Desulfomonilia; order Desulfomonilales; family Desulfomonilaceae; genus CAITZA01. The sequence continues at coordinate 1,366 of CALDNG010000475.1, forward strand.
TTATTACGACTATATCACCGGGATTGATGAGACCTCCCAAAATGCTATCTTCAGCCTCTTCCTCCGACTCATACACCCTTGCGGTACCGACGTGACTCAGCATTTCGGGAGCAACAGCGGACTGCTTCACGACTGCGCCGTCGGGCGCCAGGTTACCATGAATTATGGCTATGCCACCTCTAGGGCTATGGGCTGTCTCAAAGGTCCGTATAACTTCATCATTCCTTACAGCCGATGCGGCCAGATTCGTTTCAAGACTCTCACCGGTGACAGTCATGACCCCGGTGTTTAACAGCCCGTTCTCGGAGAGTCTTTTCAGGACGGCCTGAACCCCACCGGCCATGTCCAGATCTTCCAGGTGATTGGGCCCTCCAGGAGACAGAGAACAAATATGAGGTGTTGACGCGCTTATTTCGTCGAACATCCCTAGGTCAATCCTGACCCCGGCTTCATGAGCGATTGCGGGAACATGCAAAACCGTGTTGGTTGAGCAACCTAGCGCCATGTCAACCCTTATGGCGTTTTTGAAAGCCTCAACCGTGGCTATGTCGAGTGGTCGTATGTTTTTACTAACGAGTTCTACAACTTTCATTCCTGCCTGCTTGGCGAGTCTTATCCTTGCGGCATGAACGGCCGGAACAGTACCGTTCCCTGGCAAACCCATGCCGAGAGCTTCAGTCAGGCAGTTCATGGAATTGGCGGTAAACATCCCTGCGCAGGAACCGCATCCTGGGCAAGCCTTGTCTTCCAGATCACACAATTCTTCCATGGTCATCTGATTGGACTGAACTCTTCCAACCGCCTCAAAAACGGTTATAACATCAGTTTTGGCGCCATGGTGCTTTCCGGTAAGCATAGGTCCTCCGCTGATGACCACCGTAGGAATGTTTATTCTCATGGCGGCCATCAACATGCCCGGGACTACCTTGTCACAGTTTGGTATAAGGATGAGTCCGTCGAATGGGTGCGCCATGGCCATTATTTCAACGGAATCGGCTATGATTTCGCGTGACGCCAGCGAATAACGCATACCCTCGTGTCCCATGGCAAGTCCGTCACAAACACCGATAGTGCAAAATTCCATGGGTGTCCCGCCTGCCATGCGAATACCTGCCTTGACGCCTTCCGCTATCCTGTTCAAATGTATATGACCCGGAACAACCTCATTGGCCGAGTTGGCCACTCCTATCAGGGGCCGACTAATCTCCTCGTCTGTCATGCCCATGGCTTTCATCAAAGCCCTTGAGGGCGCACGGCGAAGACCGCTTTTCATCCAGTCGCTTCTCAATTGATCCTCCATCGGCGCATTTGCTTCCACAATGCTCTTTAATGATGGAATGCCGCCGATAATTTTATTAAATGGAGCAAAAAACAGGGGCTTGACCGTTAGAAGTCAGCCCCTGACCCATTTTTTCAAATACTCTTCTGGTGATTCGATCTATTTTCCTGGAAACAGTATCTTGGCCACCGGTGGAGCCTGTATTCTCTCGTAAACGGGCAGTTGTCCAAGCAATGGCCTAGCGTAGTTCTTGAACTCTGTCGTTACATTGTTTGAGCCGTCTATGAAAGAATCCGGCATGGATTTTGTTTCCTTGGCTACATCCTGGAGAGGTGTCAGATTGTATCTAACGCTGTAATCTCCAACTCTTTCGATTGTGATTGATCCGTCGATCCGGTGCCAGGCTGCTATCTGGACGGCACGCTCTCCGACCTCCCTTGCCTCGTTTGCATCTACATGGCTCACGCAACCAAGGAAGGACCTCTGCAAATAGCCGAATGTATCAGAGCGTACTCTCTTTATTTTAAGCTTGTCCTTGACCAGATCGGATAGGGCGTCACCTAGTGAGGTGCTTCCGGATAACTGGACGTTGCCGTGTGAATCCCGCTCGACTTCCTTGACCAGAGTTGCGGCAATAGGGGTTCCATTCTTGTCCTGAATACCCTCTGAGACGGCTACAACAACACGTCCGTACTTCTTGTAGGCGGCGTCGACACTGCCCAAGAACTCTTCTGAATCAAATGACCTTTCAGGCACATAAATCAAATGGGGGCCATCGTCATCATATTTTCTTGCAAATACCGACGCTGCGGTTAGAAATCCCGCATGCCTGCCCATCACTACCCCGATGTAAACTCCCGGAAGCGACCTGTTATCAAGGTTTACACCCATGAAGGCCTGGGCGACAAATTTGGCGGCTGATCCGTAACCGGGGCAGTGGTCGGTAACCCTGAGATCATTATCAATTGTTTTGGGAATGTGGACCACCCGTAGTTCGTATCCCGCCTCCATGGCGAATTTGTTCACTATCCGGCAAGTTTCGGCCGAATCATTGCCTCCGACGTAAAAGAAATAGTGAACACCGTGAGCCTTGCAAACATCAAAAATACGTTTGCAATATTCCTCGTTAGGTTTCACGCGAGTGCTTCTAATCCCGGCCCCTGGTGTCATGGCGACCATTTCAAGGTTGTTTCCGGTCGCTTCCGTCAAGTTCACCAACTGCTCTTCAACAAGACCCTCTACTCCCCGGAACGCCCCATAAAACTGGGTTATGTTAGGGTACTGCCTGGCCTGAAGTACCGCGCCCACTAATGACTGATTGATGACAGCGGTTGGTCCACCGCCCATTGCTATAATTGCTTTACCCGTCAATTTATCCATATAGTCATTCCTCCTGTTCAAACCGGAATACAGAACTGTAATTAATTCATCTTCTATACCTTTGATTAAACATTACGAAAAAGATAGACTGTTGTCATGAAAAATTATGACTCGAATCAGGATTATCTGAAAGTTATTGATCAGTTCAACTCTTTGGACATTGACCAGAAACTAAGTATTTTCGGAAATCTCCCACCCCAGGCGCGTGAAGACCTGATTGGCCTTGTCGCCAGACCCGGTGAAATAATCAGGCGTGTTTCGGAAGAAGAAATGTTTTTTACCATTAAGGATTTGGGCGAAGAAAACGCCGAGAGGCTCGTAGCTATGACCACCGGTCGACAGCTCATGTATCTGCTCGACATCGATCTATGGACCCAAAAGGGTCTCAATGTAGTTTCCGTCACAAGATGGTTCCAGATAATTGTCGGTATCGGGGAGGAGAAAGTACTCCAGCTAGTTCAGGTTTCTGATCCCGAACTGCTCTGCTCTCTGCTGAACAAAGCTGTTTTTGTGAAAATGAAGGATCCGGACATTGATCTGACCGAACAGCTTGATTTTTTGCCACCATTTACCCTGGACAATACATTCTTCGTTGACTTCAGGATTCCGTTGATTGAGGATTGTGTGAAGGAATTCCTGGACTGCATTTTCAGGTATGATTCGGCTTATTACATGAAATTGATGCAGTCACTGGCTTCGGGATGGTTGCCGGAATTTGAGGATTCCGCATACAGATGGCGTTCGGCGCGCCTGGCTGATCATGGTTTCCCCGATTTTGACGAAGCTCTGGAAATATATTCTCTGTTCAACCCGGCTCTAATAAGAACTTCGAACACCGAATCCGGGCCTGTCGATGAAACTCCTGAAGTTGATACAAAAAAACTACTCACATATCCAACTGTTGTTCTAAACGGTAAAAACCTTTTTGAAAAAACTGTTGCCGGTATCAATAACCATGAAATACGGGACAGAATCGCTTCTGAAATTGCTCATGTGGCAAACAGGATAATGGTCGCCGACTGTCTTGACCCAGGGTCCATATCAGCGCTGAAGGCAACACTTGAAAAAACAGGTGGTTATATAAATCTGGGCCTGGAGGAGGTCCTTTCGCGAGAACCTGTTTCAGCCCAGACTGTCCTTGAGGCCAATCATATGGAATACCTTTTCAGGCATGGATACACCTTGATCATGCAGTTGCAATATGAGGGCAGGCGCTTTTTAAAAGATTGTGAAGGAGGTTTGGAGAATCTAGGGCTCCCTCTGGCGCCTCTGATGAGCGGACTATTGTTGAAACGACCGGTTTTTGATCCTGGAGCCGCAGAATCTTCGTCAAGGAGAGAATTCCAGTTCCTTAGTGATCTCGAGCTGATCAGGAATGTTATGAAAGCTAACCGTGATGGCGTCAATTGGGAAGTTTTGTGATTTTTTTGTACTTTGATTAAACAGCTTTTGATTGCGAATAAATTTTACAATTGGTGTTGGCTCAGTCGCTGTACATTCGATCAAGCCTTTTGTGTTCTTGCAAAAATTTCATTATTGGTCTAAGTTTAGCTCATACCTTTCCACCTCTTTACATAGATAATAATTGGGAGACAAAACAAATGTCTGAATTTGAGCCTATCATAATAGCGTTTTGTTGCCACTATTGCGCGTATGGGGCCGCTGATCTTGCTGGAAGCATGAGACTTGAATATCCGCCTAACATACGCGTTATTCGTCTTCCCTGTACTGGAAAAGTGACGCCCATCTTTTTATTAAGAGCATTCGAAAAAGGGGCTGATGGAGTTTACGTAGCCGGTTGTCTTGAAGGTGACTGCCATTTCATCCACGGCAATCTGGTTGCTAAACCGAGAGTAAATTTTACTAAAAAGCTCATTCAGGAAGTAGGTCTGGAACCAGAACGTCTTGAGATGTTCAATATGAGCGCAGCAATGGGGCCAAGATTTGCAGAAGTGGCTCGCGAATTTTATGACAGGATCAAGAAACTGGGACCAAGTCCCTTGAACAAAAAAGCTCACGTTACCAGCGCAGCGGCCTGAGTTTAAATCCTTCTGTCCTCAGTAACGACCAAGTGGAGGCATAAAATGGTCATTGGAGAAAGAAAACCTTTTGACGAAATCATGAAAATGATTGAGGATCATAACAAGATAATGGTTCTTGGTTGCGGCGGCTGCGTCACCGTTTGTCTAACTGGCGGTCAGGAAGAGGTAAGAGTACTTTCCAGTCAGTTGAGAATGGCCAGGGAAAAGGACGGAAAACCGCTAGAAATTATTGAAAAGACCATAGAACGTCAGTGTGACCCTGAATACATAGAGGGAGTTCAGGCTCTTCTGCCTGAAGTGGATGCCATTTTGTCGATGGCCTGCGGCGCAGGTGTAAATTTTATGGCTGAAACTTACATGGGAAAGCCGATCTATCCCGCCCTTAATACTACTTTTGTTGGTGGTTCCAAAAAAGAAGGTTATTATGTTGAGCGTTGCCAGACATGTGGTGACTGTAAACTCTATTATACAGCAGGCATTTGTCCGATAGCCAGGTGTTCGAAGAGTCTCCTTAATGGGCCTTGTGGGGGATCAGCAAAAGGTAAATGTGAAATCAATCCTGAGGTTGATTGCGCCTGGCAGTTGATTATAGATCGTCTCAAATCATTGGATCAAATGAACCGGTATGAAGATTTCATGGCGGCAAACGACTGGAGACACAACAGGGATGGCGGCCCACGCACAATGATCAGGGAGGACTTTCAAAGATGAGCGAAGAGTTTAAATCGGGCAGCAATTTAGAAAAAGTACTCAGGGCCGGTCATTTTGCAGTAACCGGCGAATGTGGGCCACCACGTGGCGCTGACCCGGAAGTCATAAAGAAGAAAAGCAATCTGCTCAGGGATAAGGCTGACGCCTTCAATATAACCGATAACCAGACATCCGTTGTACGTATGTCATCCATCGCCGCATCAGTGCTCATGCTTCAGGAAGGCAAGATCGGAAGAGCGTCGTGTAGGGAAAGAGTGTAGATCTCGGTGGTCGC
>CALDNG010000476.1 GCA_937915285.1 uncultured Desulfomonile sp.
ATGATTGAAAGCAGGCTGGAGAATGAGCGCAACTCCAAGTTGCACAACCAGATCACGGATCAGTTGAAGCAGAAGATCCCGGTGACAGCAAAATAGTTGATTTGGAATTATGGCAAGGTCACAGGCAAGCTCCGGTTCCACCGTGAGGGCTTTCCAGGAAAAATTGCCTGATGGCTCAAATAGTTTGTTCAGTTTTGCCTGATCAGGCAGATCGCGGCCTTTCTCTGAGAGCAATAAGATTTAACATTAATCAATTTCCTCCACCCACATTGGAATTACTCCGGAAACACCATGAAAAGATTTTTCCCTGTCTGCCTGTCACTTTTACTAATAGGCGCGGCCTGCCTCCCTGTCATTTCGTCGGAATCAACCGGTGGCGCCATCTCCTCAAACGAGACTTCTGCAGCTTCGCAAAAGCCTAGCGAATCAAGACTGTTTGAGGCCATAAATTCATACAATGAGGGAATGAGAAAGGGCGGAGTGAAGCGCTCCGGTCAAGCGGGTAACGGAAACGAAACCCAACCGAGAAATCCCGATTTTATAGTGAACAGGGATAAGCGCAGTGAGCTGAGGCTAAGTGAGTTAAACAGAGAAGAAGCGTTAGCGCGCCGTAGAATTCAGGTTTCTGAATGGGAACTGGCTTCGACATCTTTGGAGAGGGCGTTTCAACTGGCTTCATCAATTCCTGACACTCAGAAGGCCCAGGCCATCAGTGAAAAGCTACGTGAAAACCAGTTGAAGCAGGAATTGGCAAAAAAAGACAGCCTGGTTAGAAATTCAGAGCTTGTCAACTCGATAGGTATGAACCTGGTTGCCATTCCTTCGGGGACTTTTCAGATGGGTAGTTCCCCTTCCGAGACAAGGAGAGTGAGGAGTGAGTGGAATGTAGCGGAGAGTTTGCTCGATCCTGAGACACCTGAGCATAAGGTAAAGATCAGCAAACCATTCCTGATCGGGAAATACGAAGTGACCATGAAACAGTTCAGGCAGTTCGTTGGCGAAACGGGCTACAAGACTCTTGCCGAAACTCAGGGTTGGGCATGGTCATACGATCCGGAAAAGAAGAAGTGGCAAAAGAAATCCGGAGCTTCCTGGAGAAATCCCGGAACCAAGGTGTGGGATGACTATCCGGTTACATTTGTGACTGCAGGCGACGCCCAGGCGTTTTGTGATTGGATGAGTTCAAAAGACGGCAGGAAATACTACCTTCCAACCGAGGCCCAATGGGAATATGTCTCGAGGGGAGGCCAGTCTTCCAGGAGATTCCCATGGGGGGATGATTATCCGGACAGTTCCCAGTTGAACATGGCAGACAAAAGCTCACCATTCCCGTGGGCCGACCTTACCATGAATGACACCCATGCGACTGTGGCGCCTGTCGGGACGTTCGCTCCGAACGGGTTTAAACTTTACGACCTTGCTGGAAACGCTTGGGAAATATGTTCGGATTTTTATGATCCAAAGGCTTACAAGGGGAGATCGGATTCTACGGTGTTTGATCCGACCGGCCCTAAAACAGGGAAGAAGCATGTGGTCAGGGGTGGCAACTGGGCTTTTGGGGCTGATGTGGCCAGAAATTCATTTCGTTTCGGCATTGATTCAAATTCGTGCATCGACATATGCGGTTTTAGGGTGGCTGCCGAACTCAAGCCCGGTGAATTCGAAAAAAGACCCGGCGAGGCTAATGCAGATACAACCGGATCGCTAACCGACGAGAATGTTCAGAATTTACTCAAGAAGGTCCAGGAACTCACTGCGTCAGGTAAACGATACTCAGCCAGAACGCTAGTAGAAAATCTGAAATCCGATTCACAGGATGACAGGAATTGCCTTAAAGAAGCTGGGCCATTTGTGAAAAGCGCCTTGAACTCGCTGATAGACTTGACCGAGGACAAGTCGATACAGTCTTTCTCAAATTCCTATGGGATGAAAATGGTCCGTATCCCTTCGGGTTCTTTCATCATGGGTAGTTCTGAGGCTGACATAGCATGGGCCATGACGGTGCTTGCGCAGGGCAGGCCTATCAATCTCGAAAATGAATACCCATTTCATAAGGTCCGCATATCCAGGCCTTACTACATGTCCGAGACCGAAATCACGGTGAAGCAGTTTAGAGCGTTCGTTGAAGATACGGGGTACGTGACGGACGCAGAGGAGGAGAAGGGCGGACAGATTTTCAACGCTACTGAAAACAGGTTCGAAAAGAAGGACGGCAGTTCATGGAGAAATCCCGGATGGGACATATCCCCTAATCAACCTGTTACGATGGTATCTTACAACGATGCGCAGGCATTCGTTGAATGGTTGAGCGCCAAGGAAAAATTACCGTACAAGCTCCCGACTGAGGCGCAATGGGAATATGCAGCCAGGGGTCGGATACCGATGGCGCCTTTCCCGTGGGGCGATTCCCTTCCGGACGGAGAAAAGGCGAACTACGCCGATAGGAATACAGACTTCGAATGGCGAGACCGTGAGGCTGACGACGGGTATAAGTATGTTGCGCCTGTAGGTTCCTACCAACAAAACGGATTTGGGCTTTATGACATGGCTGGTAATGTTCTGGAATGGGTTCGGGATTATTATGGGGAGGATTACTACAAGTTTAGTCCTGAAATAGACCCAGAGGGCCCTGGTCACGGCGAATTCAGGGTCATGAAGGGTGGGGAATGGACTTTTGGGCCGGTCAACCTCCGATGCTCTTTTAGGGGGTGGTCACGTCCGGACCTTGCGGTCTACAATGGTGGATTCAGGGTTGTAATCGATTTCTCGCAGTCGCTGAGGTCCTCATATCTGACTGAGGACTTTCTCACCAAAGACTGGGCGCCTGCGCCTGAATACAAGGAAGTAGCCCAGGCTATAGCCAAGGAAGAACAGCGCTCGGCCTCTACGCTAGCCGCTAAGGCCGCCACTCAAAACAAGGCCCTCAATCTGGCAAAAGAGCCTACGATTGTCAAAGGAGTCCTGATACTTGATTTCTCGCCGAGATCGGACGCCAAGAAAATAGGACTGCTTAAGGGGGACATTATTACCTCTTACGATGGCGTTACGGATCTCACTTCCGAGAAGCTGATATCCTTGACGTCCCGCTCAAAGAAAGACAAATCGAGGCCGGAAATCATATTCATCCGTGATGGCCGGGAATATATGCTCAAGGCATTACCAGGATTCCTGGGCATATCGGTGATGGATACATCGAGCAAAAAGCCTGAGAGGGTTCCTGACTCCGACCCTAAAAATCAGCCGGATAAAGACAAGAAAAATAAGGCCTTAAACTGGACATAGGAATTATCCGATCTCAAGATTCTCAACGAATCTCACACAAACGGCTTTTTTACGCCAAAAAAAGCTGGATTTTTGGTCAGGTTGTGATAGAGGTCCTGGTGATTTTATAGTGAGGTGATGTATATGCGAGCCAAGACCCTGATTCTGACCTTTATTGTTCTGGCAATGCATGGCTGGGTGGCGACGCCGGCAAGTTTTGGAGAAAGCAAACTTATACCTGTGAAGCCTTCATATTCTGAGTCCAGCTACAAACCTTCGGAAGAAATACAGGGAGAAACAGGATATTCCTATACTGCGCCGAGTCCTCGCGATCAGATGTATATATTCTGGATACTCGGGAAGATGTTAAGCTATCCGGTAGACAAGGTGGAGGACTTCATAAGTTCGAGACTCCGTTCACGCGAGAGTCCCAAGCCTGTAGCTGCCCCGGCAGTGGCGACACACAGGCCCAATCCGTTTGATTCGGTCAATTTCAGGGAAATCCCGCCGGCTCCACCGGCAAGGTAAGAACAGGCCGAAATTCAGCCGGGCAATAATGTCATACCGCGGCTTTGGTATCCTGACTGGCATCTACCGTCTTTGCGCCGCATTTGGGACACTGTAGGTAGGAGCCCTGCTTCTTTCCTGCCTGTTTTTGCATGACAGTAGAGTCGCAATCCGGGTTTGGGCATTTTCCAGGATGCGGCTTTCCCCACATTGAAAAATCACATTTGGGGTACTGGGAACAGGAGAAGAAGGTTCTTTTCCTCTTTGTTTTTCTCTCAATCAGTTCGCCCTGAGAACATTTCGGACAGCTAATTCCGGTAGAGAGTGGGGCTGAGTTCTTGCATTCGGGATACCGTATGCAACTCAGGAAGGGGCCGGACTTGCTTTCACGTATGACCATGGGAGAGCCACATTCGCAAATTTTATCGGTTATGACAGGCTGCTTGATCTCTTCCTCATCTTCAACGATTTT
>CALDNG010000477.1 GCA_937915285.1 uncultured Desulfomonile sp.
CCACAAAGCTGTTCTCTATTCCCGCCAATCCCTTACCCGGAAGATCATAGTTGATGCCGGTTCGCGATTTTCAAAATAATTTGGTATACCCACCCCCAACCTTTTGCGGCGATAATTCATGGGCAAATTGACATAGGTAAAACCTCATTTGTCATCATACGAGATTTCAGAAAAACCCAGGGCTGATTCGCCCAGACAACATCGCAGATGGTTGGTGATTTGGAACTTCCTGGTTGATCCCCGGGAAGCCAGGCATATCGCTTTGCATACTGGGTTGTCAGTGTCCATCACGCATAATCTGGTTTCCGTTTATAACAGATTGGGACTAGAAGCCGTAGAATTGACAAAACTTTAAAAACGCAGGCGTTGCTGTATGGGCACAGCAGAGAAGGCGCTCATAAATAGAGATCCACTGGAGATTACGTCGATGCCTTTAACCGGTTTGTGCGTCTGCGGCAGCGCTCTCTTGTAGAAGATACACAAATCGCTGGGATCTCTCTATAGCTAAATGGCTGTTCACGGGATAGTGTTCCTGTCTAATCGAATTGCAATATGTCATCACCGGGACCGCAACCGGAGGCCATGCCAAACCACAACTTCAAAACCATTATTTTATACCCAGGTCAGCTGCGGTTTTACCACATGCCTCGAGAACGATATTTTTAAATTTGATAAGTTTGTATGTTGAATCATCTGATGGTTTATCCCAAATTTCAACTCCAGCTCTCACCCATTCTTCTGCTGCACGAATTGCCCTGTCTGGGGCCCCCTTCATTCTAGGCGCATATTTTTCCTTGATTTGCTGTAAGGATTGGGAACGCTCTTTTCCTTTAAGCTGCCTGATAACTTCTTCACTAGCTTTCATGAAAAAAATAACCTCATCACACGGGTTAGATTGGGAGTGAGGTTTTATGCTTTGCATTTCGGTTTCAGCTCTTGAGGCTTCTGTTGTCTTTGGAGGAGAAGAAATATCGGATAGACGTGTCTGCAATTTGTCCGCTTTCTCTGATAGTTGGGCGATCTCTTGCTTTAGAGTAACTATATGGTCATTAGCTTCCTTTAGTTTTCCTCTGATTTCCCTGTTTTCGCTCGACATGGCATCCTTGGTTTTATTGAGGTTCTCCAAGTCTTGACGCAACAGGACATTCTTTTCAGATACAGATTTCAAGTTAGATTCCGCTGCTTTTTTATCTGCCTCGCACCTGGCGATTTGGTCATTCAACATCTTTATTTCATTTGTTTGATTGTCGATTATTTGCTTTGCCTTATCCAAATCATCCTTGTAGTTTGCGCATCCAGTGAAGGTCAACAACAATAAACCTAGCGCCACGGAGCAGCGAAAGATTCCAGAGAGGTTGAAGGACTTGAACCAGAAAGGCAGGATTTCCGTTTTGACCATCTTCGATTTTGCAGCGCCAAGTTTTTCCTGTAATTTTACTAAGTCTGAAAGTAAGTCACACATCTGAATACACCTCCGGAGGTCCTGTTCTCAAATCTTGTTGATATGTCAAGTTGTCGGAACAAATTCACCTTAATATTGGCGCCTTATGCACAATAATATTATTCTAGACAAACACGGTTTAAAGTGCGATCTTTTTTTCAAGAACTCAGCTTTTCTGAAGAAATGAATTAGGTTTCAATTACTTCAGGTTGACTTATCAAACTTTTTAAAGGTCTTCCATGGCTCGTCGGAGTACTTCCGACATGCTGTGGAACAGTTCAACATAAATTGCCATCTTAACTTTTTTATCAGTATCTTCTCATACTTAGCTCCTTTTAGATGGGCTGTTTCTTACGTTTCTTTTTACTATTACGAATCAGGAGTCCAGACTATGACTTTCACATGGAGTTTGAGGTTTCTGTTGGCTGTGTCTTTCACCTGTTTCCTTCTGTCAGGCTGTAGCGAAAAACGCAAGGTTCAAGAGATTCCTCCTGCAGAAGTGATAGTCGGTCATCCATTGAAAAAAGAGGTCGTTCAATATCTTGAATTTACAGGAACTACCTCGGCTTTGGAATTTGTTGAGATTAGAGCGAGGGTTGAGGGCTGGCTCGAGAGCATCGCCTTTAGACCTGGATCTCAGGTTAGGAAAGGCGATTTGTTATTCGTGATAGATCCGCGGCCATTCAAGGCTCAGGTAGATCTTTACGAAGCTTCTCTCACGGGAAGACAGGCGGATTTTCAATTGAAGCTGGCCAACCTCAAAAGGGCTGAACAGCTACTGTCTACGGCTTCCATAAGCCAACTCCAATACGACGTTAATAAAGCTGAGCAATCCGTAGCCCAAGCACAAGTTGGTATAGCGAGGGCTGATTTAGAGAAGGCCAAACTGGATCTGGCCTATACAACATTGACTGCGCCCATTCAGGGTCGAATAAGCCGCAATTACGTAGATGTCGGGAACCTGGTGGGAGCTGGAGAGAAAACCTTACTTACTGAAATAGTTAATGATAGCTCTATTTATGTATATTTTGATGTGAGTGAAAGAGATCTGTTAATGCTTCTTAGAAAATGGCCCAGGATAGGTGAGGGTGGAGAATCAGACAGGGAAAAACCATCGGCCTATCTTCAGCTAGCGGATGAGCCAGGGTTTCCACATGCTGGAATGATTGATTTTGTGGAATCGAGAGTTGATCCAAGCACAGGCACATTGAGGGTTCGAGCAATTTTCTCAAACGACAGTGGGTTGCTAGTTCCGGGGTTGTTTGGACGAATCCGTGTACCAATAGAAAAGAGGCCGGCGTTGCTGGTCCCGGAACTTGCAGTTGGCATCGGCCAGGCCGGAAAATACGTGCTTGTGGTAGACGAAGATAACGTTGTTGAACAAAGAATGGTCAGGACAGGTCAGCTAGACGGGAATCTACGAGTAATAGAAGAGGGCCTACACGGTGACGAACGGGTGGTGATTAACGCCATTCAGCGAGCGCGACCGGGAGCAAGGGTCAATCCTAAGGAATCAACTGTTTCTTCGGATTAAAACGGCTCCGTGAAAACCTCCAGAAAATCTCAAAAATAGAGGAGTTTCAGTATGCTGAGTCGCTTTTTCATTGAAAGGCCTATTCTGGCGTCCGTGTTATCTATTCTCATAGTGTTCGCCGGGGCTGTATCTATCTTTAGCCTTCCAATTGCGCAATACCCGGAGATTGTTCCACCAGTTGTTCAAGTAACCGCATATTATCCCGGCGCAGACCCAAGAGTCATAGCAGAAACCGTGGCGGCCCCAATAGAACAACAAGTTAATGGCGTTGAAAACATGCTCTATATGTCAAGTCAGAGCGCTGCCGATGGATCCTACACTCTGAATGTCACTTTTGAGCTCGGAACCGACATCGACATGAATACGGTGCTCACTCAAAACCGTGTTTCTGCCGCCATGGCACAATTACCAGAGGATGTGCAGCGCCAGGGGGTAACCACCAAAAAGGTGTCTAGCGCCCTTGTGCTTGTAATGAGCGTTTTCTCACCGGACAATAGTTATGATGACTTGTTCCTGACCAACTATGTGACGATAAACATGAAAGACACATTAAGTCGTGTGCCGGGTGTCGGAAACATCGTTCTATATCCCAACAAAGACTATTCAATGAGGTTGTGGCTTGATGCAGACAAGCTGCGTGCGAGAGACTTGTCTGTGGAAGATGTGGTGAATGCGCTCAAGGAACAAAACGTGCAAGTCGCTTCTGGGCAAATTGGTCAACCTCCGGTTCCAAAGGATCAAGTGTTCCAGTTAAATGTAAATACCTTGGGTAGGCTTGCTAATGTGGAACAATTTGATGACGTAATTCTCAAGACCGGAGATGGAACAAAGGCAATCCGTTTTAAGGATGTGGGAAGGGTAGAACTGGGAGGTAAAGGATACGACTTCCTTTCACTGTTCAACGGTCGGCCCGCTGCTACGATGGTAATTTATCAAACTCCTGGTTCAAATGCCATAGAAGTAACCGAGCAGCTTCTAAAAACACTGGACCACTTAAAGAAGAATTTTCCCAAAGGGGTAGAATACAGAATTATCTACAAGATATCTGATTTTGTTAACGCTTCCATCCACGAGGTTATGAAGACTCTGTTTGAGGCATTCGTACTGGTAGTGATCGTGGTATTTATCTTTCTTCAAAGTTGGCGGGCCACTTTGATACCTATGATCACGATTCCTGTGTCTCTCATTGGAACATTCGCCGTCATGGCTCTAATGGGTTTTTCGATAAACATGGTTACTCTGTTTGGATTGGTCTTGGCCATTGGACTTGTGGTAGATGATGCAATCGTAGTGGTGGAAAATGTAGAACGCAACATGGCCGAATTTGGTTTAACCCCGAAAGAGGCTGCCATCAAGTCAATGGAAGAGGTTAGTGGCGCTATTATAGGAATTACACTGGTTCTTATGGCGGTATTTGTTCCCCCTGCATTTCTGGGAGGAATCACAGGCCAATTATTCAGACAGTTCTCTCTCACGATTGCTATCACAATGTTTTTCAGCGCTATTAATGCGCTTACGTTGAGCCCCGCATTGTGTGCCCTGATTCTAAAACCTGGACACGAATCTCCGAATTTCTTCTTTAAAGCATTCAATAACGCTTTCAATCGAACAACATACTGGTATTCAAGCATAGTCTCTTTGGCTGTGAGACGTATCGCAATAATGATGGCGTTGTTCGTGGGGCTGCTTGTACTTACTGTAATTACTTATCAGAAGGTTCCTACCGGTTTTCTCCCACTGGAAGACGATGGTCTGATTCTGGTGAATATTCAAATGCCAGATGGCGCAACTCTGGAAAGAACTAATTCCACAGTGGAAATGGCGGGTAAGGCTATTGATGAAACTAAAGGCATATTGGCTTGGGGAGCATTGGTCGGTTATTCAATGATAGACGCAGCTCGTTCAAACCTTGCCACGATTTTCGTTCCTTTAAAACCTTGGGAGGAAAGGATCCCTCAAAAGCTGAGTCGAGATGTAATCATGAAGGAGCTTTCAAGCAAGTTTCAGACGATCTATGACGGGATGGTCTTTACCTATACGTTGCCACCTGTACTCGGTTTGGGTACTGGCGGTGGATTTGAAATGCAGCTTCTGGACAAAGGCGATCTCGGTTTTCAGTCCTTAGAAGAAACCGGAACTGAACTTTCGATGTTAGCGCGACAACAGCCGGACCTGAGATCAGTCATCGCAACTTTTCGCGCAACTTACCCAAATGTTTATATTGATATCGATCGCACAAAGGCTCTAGGGCTTAAGGTCCCACTTCAAAGTGTCTTCAACACTCTGCAGACATACCTAGGATCGGCATATGTGAATGACTTCAATAAATTCAGCAGGACATGGCAAGTCAGACTTCAAGGGGACAGTATGTTTCGTCGTAATCCTGAAGACATTTCTCAACTTTTTGTCAGAAATAAAGAAGGAAAGATGATCCCGCTGGGAACCCTGATAAACGCTAGATACGAAGTCGGACCTATGCGAGTTGACAGATACAATTTATATCCAACAGCAAAAATTCTAGGACAAAACGCTCCAGGATTTAGTTCTGGTCAGGCCCTACAAACAATGGAGTCATTAGCTGACCAGACTCTACCACCTGGAATGTCATTCGAATGGACTAACATGGCATACCAGGAAAAGAAAGCGGAGGGCAAAGCAGCCATAACCTTTTGTGCAGCCATTTTAGTTGTCATCCTTATCTTAGCAGGCCTTTACGAGAGCTGGAATGATCCCATTTCAGTGGTCATGATTGTACCGCTGGCAGTCCTTGGCGCCGCGGCGGGTCTTCTAATCGGTGGAATGGATAATAACGTCTACACCCAAGTCGGATTGGTGCTCTTGGTAGGATTGTCAGCAAAAAATGCAATCTTGATCGTCGAGTTTGCGCGGGAGGCTCGATCTAAAGGAGTCGGTGCTTTAGAGGCAGCTGTTGAAGCATCTAAACTTCGATTTCGCCCCATTCTCATGACCTCACTTGCCTTCATTCTAGGGGTTCTACCTCTTGTGATGGCATCAGGAGCTGGAGCGGTAAGTCGTCAATCGGTAGGGACAGCCGTTTTTGCTGGAATGATCGGTGTCACAGTTTTGGGGGTCTTTTTCACCCCCGTATTGTATGTATTGGTTCAGAGGCGGGGCAAGAAAAAAGACACTGAGCTCAAGGCGTAAACAATTGGTTTTGGCCGAAGTCCGCATTCGATCGGTCGATAAATAGCGACATAATCAGCGCCTTGCACGTTCGAACAAATATAAGCGTAGATAACGAAAACCAGAAACATATCCTGAGAAAAGGCGCTTTCACAAAATCAACATGTAGATGAACTCCATGATCTATTCGTCCTGACTTTGACACTTTTCTGCGACTGATCCGTATAAGATGTTAGAATGTTTAGGGATGGGGTGAGTGGTCATAACATAGTGTCCCGTTATGTTTTTTGTGCTTAAGAGGGTTCTTTAACCATTGTATCTCTTTGCCACGTTTGCACGCGCCATAGAAAAACCGAACGCTAAAATCTCTGTACAGATGGTTGAAAGCCATCGAAAGGCCGACAAGGTCAGTCAGAAAATTTTCAGGCATGTGTCGGTCAGGCTGTTACCGAAATGGAGGTCTAGGAACTAAATAACTCTCCAAGAAGATCATCGTTGAGATGAAGATCCCGCGCACTACGGCGCTTCCTATCTTAGCTCCTGAGTAGATTTACGCAGACAGCTGGATCAACCTGGATTCTTAGGAAGTCGGGCAGCGCATCTGAGATAAGATCTTTGTATTTTCTGGTTCACTCCTGATTCGACCCGGAATCCTGAAGCGCCTTCTTATCTCTCTCTTCCCCGGTAGGCCATGTCCAGAATCTCGAGCCTGTTATTGGCATCAGGATACATTCTCGAAGGGCCTTCCGTAACTACCGCGAGTTCTCCGTCCATACCGTTCTCCTCGAGCCAGGCCGACACGTAGGCTTTCCAGTTTTCGGGGTGCTTGGCCTCACAAACGGGAATGACACCCGAGGAAAACTGCAGTTGCTGACATGTGTTTTCCTCCGAACTCACTGCGACAATCCAGATGGGAAGGCGGAATCTTGCGATGCTTCTGGCAGTAGCGCCGCCGTGCGTTGGAACGAATACCGCTGCAGGGTCTGAGTATGTCAGGACGGTTTCCACACCGAGGTCAATGAGCCTTGCGGTGGGAACCTTGCCCTTGAGATCTATGCCTTTGAACAGCTCCTTGGCGCTGACCACAGCGCGATACGGCTCGATGGCTCCGGCTATCTTGGCAAGCGTCTCGGCGGACTCGACAGGGTATCTGCCCATTGCGGATTCTCCGGAGAGCATTACACAATCTGTCCCATCGAGGATCGCATTGGCCACATCAGTTGCCTCGGCGCGGGTGGGACGCCGGTTGCTGGTCATTGATTCCAGCATCTGTGTTGCCGTTATTACAGGCTTGGCCCACATGTTCGCCTTTCGCATTATTTGTTTCTGGACTACGGGAATCCGTTCGATGGGCAGTTCCACACCGAGGTCACCCCTGGCGATCATCACGGCATCTGCTGAAGTTATTATGTCGTCCAGGTAATTGAGCGCCCTTGATCGTTCGATTTTTGCGATTATAAAGGGATTGTAACCGAGAGCCGACGCCGCATCGCGCACGGCCTTAATATCGGCCGCATTCTCGACGAACGACTGGCTCACGGCGTCAACACCGTTTTCAAGAGCAAACTTCATACAGTTGTAGTCGTGGTCCGTGAAAGCGCTGACTCCGAGGTCGATATCAGGCAGGTTGAGACCCTTGCGCGAACTCAGCTCACCACCAACAATGACACGGCACTGTACATTGCTGCCCTGGACCTTCTCAACATCGATCTGAACCAAACCGTCATTCAAGTAGAGTGTGTCACCGGGCTGAACCACTTTGGGGAGGCGGCTAAAGGTGACTGAGACCCTGCTGGAATCGCCGACTACGTCGTCAGTCGTGAGCGTGAAAAGGTCGCCAGGCTGAAGATCTATAGGTTCAGTCTCAAATGTCCCGATCCGAATCTTCGGTCCGGGAAGGTCTGCCATGATGGCGAGACGTCGCCCCGTGTTCCTGGATGCGGCTCTGAGATCCTGGATAACCTCTTTGTGGCCCAGGAAATCCCCGTGGGAGAAATTGAGCCTGGCCACGCTCATACCGGCCAGCAATAGCTTTTCCATCACTTCTCGGGATCGCGATGCCGGCCCTATTGTACATACGATTTTGGTCTTACAGTGTGGCAGTTGCATTCATATCCTCCATCTGCCCAACGTCATATCGTTGAGGAGCTTTTCTAAACTGAAAATCGGAAATAGTACGTCAGGCTGCTTGCAATTCGTTGTCCCTGAGAGCCCTTCTCAATTGTGAATGCAATTTCCGCCCGGCGCGCCTCCCCTTGTGGATCATTCATGATGTAGCCTCCCCCTCCAATTATGGTTTCCTCCCCCTCGATCACTCGGAATCGTTGCCACTACTGCCCCCGTCTTTCAGCTAACACAATGGCATCGACGACACCGAGAACAGCGACATAAGCGCCGATGTATTTCTTGATGCGGTAACAGAACATCTCTATGGCCAGACCCGCTCTTTCATTACCTTACGTTGCCAGATTAATGATTTCCCGCATGTCGTTCAGCCCGAAAATCCACTCGCGTCCACTTTGCGCCTGTGTTGGCGCAGGCGGGCCTCTTTTCCGCCGAGCCTTTCGATGAGCCCCCTGGCAAGCATGACGAAGTCAGGTAGCTCAAACACTTCATATTTGATGGATGAACTCCCACAATTGATGACTGCCACCTTCATGGCGCCACTTCCGCTGTTTGAGCCTGAATTGCAGTAATCGCTATGGTATTGACAATGTCTGTGACCAGAGCCCCGCGACTGAGATCGTTGACGGGCTTGTTGAGTCCCTGGAGAACTGGCCCGATGGCGACAGCATTGGCGGCTCGTTGCACTGCTTTATAGGCATTGTTGCCTGCGTTAAGATCGGGGAAGATGAAGACGGTTGCACGGCCTGCTACTTCACTCTCAGGCAGTTTCACTTTGGCAACCTGAACATCTACGGCGGCATCGTACTGGATGGGCCCTTCCAGCTTGAGATCTGGACGGAGTCGTTTCGCGATCAGCGTCGCTTCCTTCACCTTGTCAACATCAGCGCCCTTGCCGGATTCTCCAGTGGAATATGACAGCATTGCCACCCGAGGCTCAATTCCGAAGCTTTGGGCAGTTGTGGCTGAACTATTTGCAATGTGCGCGAGGTGCTCGGCATTGGGATCAGGGTTTACAGCACAATCGCCGTAAATTAGGACGCTGTCCGGAAGGCACATGAAGAAAACGCTGGAGACAATCAAGCAGCCCGGCTTAGTTTTGATAAACTCCAGGGCAGGACGGATCGTGTGCTGTGTCGTATGGACAGCCCCAGAAACCATACCGTCGGCAATCCCGCAGCGGACCATCATCGTCCCGAAGTAGCTTGCATCAGCCATAGTATCCAGGGCCATCTGCGGAGAAATTCCCTTGTGCTTACGGAGTTCGAAATACATCTGCCCAAAATTCTCGCGGAGTTCCGATGCGGCAGGGTCGATTATTGTCACGTCACCTAACGCCAACCCGAGGGACGTGATTTTACTCTTAACCTCGTCTATTTTTCCAAGCAGCGTGATATCGACAACATCCCGCAGGCGCATAATTTCTGCCGCCCTGAGAATTCGCTCCTCCGTGCCTTCGGGAAGAACAATGTGCTGACGTTGCAATCGGGCCCTGCTCAGGAGATCGTGCTGGAACATGAGAGGTGTTACCCGGGATGAGCGCATGACTGCGATACGCTTTTCTAAACGAGTCAGATCGATACTAGACTCAAAGACTCCAAGAGCTACGACGATCTTTCTATGGTTATCCGGGGTGATAACCGCTGGGAGGGAATTCACCACGGTCGCCGTAGTAAAGGTGTCGGTCTTCACACAAAGTATGGGAACAACGGAACGTTTCAGACCTTCCAAAAGACGCATTAACTGTGGTTTTGGCTTGAAACCACCTGTGAGAATGATACCGGCGACAGCGGGATAGGAGGTGGCTGCATCAGCAACGAGAGTCCCTATCAAGATATCGGAGCGATCGCCTGGGGTGATGACCAGGCTGCCTTCTTCCAGGTGGTCCAGGAAGTGGGGCAGTTCCATAGCCGCGATCTTGTAATGATCCACCTCTCGGTCAAGACAATTAGGATCCCCATGGATCATTTCCGCGCCGAAAGCCCGCTTTATCTCACAAATGGTCGGTTTGTCGAGAAGCGTGTGCAACGGCATGACGAAGACGGG
>CALDNG010000478.1 GCA_937915285.1 uncultured Desulfomonile sp.
CGAGATATCCACTCGTGACTGGAGTTCAGACGTGTGCTCTTCCGATCTTTGCAAGGTGGAGATTAAACTGTTTTTATATTTTGTCAAGAAAAATATTAAGTATGAAAGGGTAGTTATATTAATTTCCTAGAAACGAGTTTAAAAAATGCACTGACTCGATCGATGGAACACCGCTTGAAATAACGCTTTGCGGGTAATACGCGCTTCGGCATTGGTCCCATTAACTTTAAATATCATAGACAACATATAGTATTTATTCACAGAGTTTGCGCGCAGGTTTTTGGTGTGCCTTGCCGCCATGAAGGCTAGAGCCCCTTGCACGGTCTTCGGAATGTTTTTGGGACGGGCAGGAATGGTGGCAGAGACAACTCCCAGGACTGTAAATCGACCTCGGGGAGAAGACCTCGTTTTGCGATATTTGCCAGCAATACCAGGAATATATTGTTATATTAAGGTCTTGTGCGAGCTAGTTGGAAGGGCTTATCTGTCTGTAATAATCCTTGGGCGACACCCTGTCGGACCCGGAAAAGATGCTGAATTGACGCAAGCCCCATTTCTGGAGTCTAAACCTTACTGCAGTCCACAACACGCCAACACCATAAACAACAGACCTCTTGAAATTGATTGACGAAGCCTCAGGGAAATATCTTGTTGGACAGGAAATTTCGCCCACACTGAAATCAAAGAATATGGCCTGTGCGATCATTTCGTTATCGAAAAGGAAGTCATCCGAATTTTCCTGAAGAGGAAGCGATTCGAGGCATTTCTTGGAGAAGGCCCTGTATCCAGAATGAAATTCTGATAGTTTGGAACCTATGATGAAATTCTCCAGAAGTGTGAGGATGCGGTTTGAAACATATTTGTAGAGTGGCATGCCGCCCATTCGGGCTTTTCCTCCAAGGATTCTTGATCCCATGACCAGTTCGTATTCGTCGGACACTATCATGGCCGCCATGGCCGGGACCAATTTGGGGGAATACTGATAGTCCGGATGCAACATGACAATCACATCGGCGCCATGTTTAAGGGCCTCGGAATAGCAGGTCTTCTGATTTCGTCCGTAGCCGTAATTCTGGTTGTGCAGGAAAACCTTTAGTCCCAATTTTTTTGCCAGTTCCACCGTCTCATCGGATGAACAGTCATCCACCAGCAAAATGTCATCTACCACCTGCGTATCGATTTCGGAGATTGTCTTTTCGAGGGTTTTCTCAGCATTGTAAGCTGGCAGGACTACGATAATTCTTTTTCCGTTTAACATTTTGACCTTTCGGATGTATGGATCAGGACGTGATTTTTTTCGACAGTTATTCAGGGTCAGTTTTTCTGCGGTCATCTAACCGGACATGCAGGCTGCCTTTGTATTTTTATCCATGCTGGCCTGTTTTGTCTGTATCAACTCTGCTACTATTGATACCGCTATTTCCTGAGGTGTTTCTCCGCCTATGGGAAGCCCGATTGGAGAATGAACGCGTTTTAGAAGATCTTCATCAACCCCCTCTTTCAAAAGAGCGTCGAAAATCATCTTTATCTTTCGCCGTGATCCTATCATACCGACGTAACGAGCGGGGGTATCCAAGGCCTGTTTAAGAACCGTCTTGTCGTGGGAATGTCCTCTGGTGACTATGACGATATAACTATCGTACCCTATACCCAAAGTCCGCATTGAGTTTTCAAAATCATCTACAACCAGTATGCGTTCTGCGTCAGGAACTTTCTGAAAATTGGCGAAGTCTTCCCTGTCGTCAACAAGAGTCACCTTGAAACCTACGTATGTGGCGAGTTGAGCCACGCATATCCCGACATGCCCTGCCCCGAAAATGTATACCATTCCGCGTGGATAAAAATATTCCATGAATGCCGGATATCCGGCATGGTCACTCTCCAGAAGTTGAGCCTGGCCTGCAAACCGGGTGGATTGAAATTCACTGATCAGCCGATCCTGTTCACTCAGGTTTCCAAAAGATGCGCCTGTTTCATCTAAAAACAGCCGGTCCAAAGGGTTGGTCTCAAGTGCGCCAACATGACTGGGAATCCGGGTGACCAAGTAACCTGAGAGTCTTTCTGAATCAATCCTCAGGAGGTTTCGATAAATCTCTCTGGAAATGTTGTCAAACGGGTTATGGTAATCAATCAGTACCTTGACTGTGCCTCCACATATCATGATCTCTGCAGAGGTATCGTCTCCGGAAAATGCGAAACGCATGAGCGTTGAAAACTTTTCTTCCAGGGCCTTCCTGGCAGCGGAAATGACCTGGGCCTCGAAAAGTCCTCCTCCTATTGTTCCCACTGTAGCCCCATCCCTCTTGACCAGAAACTTGGAACCTACATGCCTGGGAGAAGAACCTTGCAGCGATACGATGGTGGCTATGCAAAAATCCTCGCCCTCATCAAGGAGATCTAAAGCCTCTTTCCATATCTGGATCATTATATTCCTGCCAACTTCCGAAAGTTTTGCGGTGTAATTCCATGAGTGTATATCTTAAGAAATCAGATTGAATAGTTAGCTTTTGTAATGAGTTTTTGTCAAGCAGGGCATTTATTAATTACAGGGCGATTGCCTCTGTGCCTCGTCGTCCGTTAAAAAAAGTCGTGGTAGTTTTTTACAGACGAACTTATATTTTAAGAGTGGTGGAACTGAACCGCAGTGGAACGGCACTAATTCAGTAGTCTCAATGACCCCGGGAAAGACGCATTGACATACTTTTCCAATCAATCAGATACCAGGTTCTCTGAAACAGCATCCAACCTCTCTTCAAACATGTCCGGTAATGTCCGACCGTTGATGACTGGCGCCAAAGGGACAGGGCTCGTCCTTTCTGCCGGTGGAGCGCGCGGGGCCTACCACATAGGGGCATGGAGGGCTTTTCAGGAGAAGGGATTGAGGTTTGACGCCTTTTCTGGAAGCTCAATCGGCGCCCTAAATTCGGCTTTGGTCTGTCAGGGAGATTGGGACAAGGCATACAGGCTATGGATAGAGATGCCAACCATCAGCATCGTCAAACCTGATGCTGAACGTTTGGCCAGATTCCTGTTGACCATGGCCACGGATGTTGGACTCATGTTGCTACCAATACCCAATCTTCGATTGCTCAGGATGTTAAAGCCGGTTTTGGTCGGAATCAAGATTGCATCGCGTTATGGATTCGCAGGGGCGTTTGCGAGAGAAGGCCTGATTGACATGCTCTCTTTCCAGCCCTTTATCAGCCAGTTCCTGGATATGAAAAAAGTTGTCGATTGCCGACAGCCTGTTTTCTCATGCGTTTATGAGGCTCCGAGAGCTTTCAAACCATTGGGACACACTCGGCACATCCGTCTTCAGGAATTATCGGCCGACCAGGCCTGGGCCGTACTCGCCGCATCCGCATCCCTACCTCTGATTTTTTCAACAGTGGGGATTGACAATATTCCCTACATTGACGGCGGGCTGGGTTCGTGGATGCCAATTGAGCCTTTAATGAAAAGACAACTCGACCAAATCTGGGCTGTTTCGACCAGCGCAGGTTATAAACCAAGACATTTCCACAAAGTCGCCCATTCCACCCGCCTTAAAGTGCTTCAGCCACAAAAATCTCTCGGCAGATTCCCTGTCGCCACATTCGGTTTTACCCGGGACAACATTGAACGATGGATCGAGACAGGATATACCGAAACAAGGAATTCTCTCTAATTTCAGTTGAACTCCATTAAATTTTTTCCAAAATGTAACTATTTTTTGACTGGGGTGTCTGTACAAACAATTACAACAACTATATCAAATAATAAAACTTATCCATTATGGCGTTACATTGCATATAACTCGCCACAACATTAATTTTAAGATTAATTGTATTGTAATAACGACTATATTTTTGTATAGGCATGGACAGCCTAATGGTCGGGTGATAAACTTTTGTTCTGTCACCGCCTAGAAGGAGGCCTCAGTTGAAGTCCCCGTTTAGCAGAATTAATGGCGACAAACCTTTCAACGATATTTTCAGTCGCCCGGAAAATACCAGGAAGAGTTGGTCCATATTTGGAAGTCTGACACGACTTGTGCTTCTTATTGTGATCGGATTGATTACCGGCGCTGCCGGGGTGGCTGCCCAAGGTTACATCTATTTCACTCAGAGTGTTCCAGGCATAGAGAAACTGGCAAAATATTCGCCCCCTGTAGTTACCTCATTCTATGCGGACAAGGGTGAACTGATAGGGGAGTTTGCCTATCAGAGACGCTTTCTTGCCCCTATGGACCAAATTCCCAAGCATTTGAAGGATGCTTTTGTGGCTGCTGAAGACAAGAATTTCTGGCGTCACAGTGGTGTGGATAAGGAAGCCATTCTAAGAGCGATAAAGAAAAACCTCACCACAGGCGCCCTGAGAGAGGGTGCCAGCACCATTACCCAACAGGTAGCCAAAACATTCCTGCTGACTCCCGAGAGAAAATTCACACGAAAGATTAAGGAAGCCATTTTATCGACGCGGATTGAACAGTCTTTGAGCAAGGAGCAGATTCTATACCTTTATTTAAACCAGATTTATCTTGGAAGTTCGGCTTATGGGGTGGAGGCTGCAGCCCAGACATATTTCGACAAATCCATAAAGGACCTTACCATTGCTGAATGCGCAATGCTTGCGGGACTTGCCAAGGCGCCTTCGGTGAATTCTCCAAAGAG
The DNA here is from genome assembly GCA_937915285.1 of uncultured Desulfomonile sp. Lineage (GTDB taxonomy): Bacteria > Desulfobacterota > Desulfomonilia > Desulfomonilales > Desulfomonilaceae > CAITZA01. The sequence continues at coordinate 4,653 of CALDNG010000478.1, forward strand.
GAATCTGAAAAAGTCATTGGAACGCCGATCCTACGTTTTGAAAAGAATGCTCGAGGACGGCTTCATAACCGAGGCGGAGTATGAGCAGGCCAACAAGGAAGAGCCAAAAATCTACAACACTGTCAATAACAACGCCAGGCTTGTCTCGGATTTCGTCGAGCATGTTCGTCGGTATATAGAAAAGAAATACGGGACTGAGGCTCTGTACAAGGAAGGGCTTCAGGTTTACACTACTGTTGACCTGGAAACCACAAGGATGTCCCGCGATTCGATGGAGGCCGGATTAAGAGAACTGGATAAACGTCAGGGTTACCGCGGACCGGTCAAAACCCTTAGTGTGAAGGGGGTAATGGAGTTTCTTGAGGAAAAAACCAGGACCATGGAAACTCCTCTGAAGTTCGGTCAGTTAACTGATGGGGTGATCACTCACATTGATTCTGAAAACATTTATGTTCGACTGGGATCTTTTGTTGGTGAAAACCAGAAAAAGGACTACATAGGGCAAATAAAAATAGAGCATGACCCCAAATGGTGGGTTAGACAGCCATATATAAGACATGAGCTGCGGACCAGGAATTTTTCCCCTGGAGACCTGCCTTTTCAGGTCGGAGATTTGATCCAGGTCAGGATACTGGACCCCAATGCAAAGAGAAAAGAGCTTTATGTAAAGAAATTTGGCAAAACAGATCCAGAACTCAAGAATTACAAACAGTACAATGAGGAAATGTCCCCGTATTTTCTGCTTGAACCAGAGCAGGAGCCGATCGTTCAATCGGCCTTGATGATGAGAGAAAACAGGACCGGGTATGTCCGGGTGCTTCTCGGCGGATACTCAGCCGCAGAATCCAAATATAACCGCGCCACACAATCCCGGCGGCAGGCAGGCTCTTCATATAAGCCTGTGATATACGCTGCGGCTCTGGACAAGGGATTTACAGCCTCTGACATGATCATGGACTCCCCGCTTGCTCTGACTGTTCCGGGAACCGGAGAGGTCTGGCGACCCAAGAACTATCGTGGCGGTTTCGCCGGCCCTGTTACATTCAGGGACTGTCTCGTAAAATCGAGGAATATTCCCACAATCAAGATCCTCCAGCAGATAGGCATCGAACACACCAAGAACTATGCCCGTAAACTCGGATACACCTCTCCGCCTGTTGACAACCTCACCCTGGCCCTTGGCTCCACAGGCGTTTCACTGGAGGAGCAGGTCAATGCTTACTCCGTTTTCCCTAATCTAGGTTATTACGTTCCCCCTATTTACGTTACCAAGGTGCTCGACAGGAATGGAAAAGTCCTCGAGGAGAGGATGTCCCCGGCCCTTATCACAGACCCTCTACAAACTGATCAGGTCTCGGTCAGCACGGTTTCCGCTGATTCCCGAGGTTCGGGGATTCATTTCGAATCAGACTGGGCAGACAGGTCTTCCGCCCAGGCCAAACGCAGGATAGACGAGGGAACAGCATACATAATGACGTCAATCATGCAGGGAGTGATCACCGAGGGAACAGCTACCAATCTCAAAAAGATTGTGGGCCGCCCCGACATTGCCGGGAAAACCGGAACAACAAATGAAAACGTTGACGCATGGTTCGTTGGTTACTCCCCGGACTACACCTGCGGAGTCTGGGTCGGATTTGATGATGAAGTATCAATCGGTGATGGCGAAACAGGCGGTAAAGCAGCCGCCCCCATTTGGGGTTATTTCGTCAGAAGCCTTCTGGCAGACAAGCCTGTTAAGGAATTTCCTGCTCCTGCTTCCATTGAGTTCCGCAAAATAGATCCGAGGACCGGATTGCTGACGTCAAATTCTGAGGGTGTAAAGGAAATCTTTAAAACAGGTAGTGGCCCTGCCCAGGTCACACAGAAACCGATAAGAGGCTCAAGATGGGATTACGCCGGTTCCGATCTGGACCAGTTCTGAGAAAAGCCGGTTCCGATCATCTCTCGTATTCCGCTGGCCGGCTTTTGTTACAACGGTTTAAGTTCCGTCTTCCAGAGATCCCGGAAACCGGGCCTTTGCTTCATAAACAAACAGGGCACGAAGTTTATCCCAGAAATCACCACCCAAAACAAATAAACTGGCTATGAACATGGCGTCAGCAGCCAGATTTACGTAAAGGCGTTCTGATGACGAATCCGGTAGCCAACGGGGAAAGTAAGCCTGAACATAAGTAGGTATCAAAGGCAATATGAACATTACCAAACCGATGGTGTATCGTAACTTACTCACCTTGGCAGATGGCGCCAGCCTCTTGAGATAACCCAGACTCCTGGCTTTTATGATTTCAAAGTTCTCTTTACCGAGAACCGCTGCGGCCATCAGTATCAATACCTCCGGAACCCCTAGACTCAGCAAGCCTATTATCGAGGCCTTCAAACCAAGTGAAATCTCCAATTGCGCAACCAGTATCCCGAACGCAGGACACACGCAGGACAGAACCAGCAGGGTTATGCCAACATATAATCTTGTTTTTCTTCTAAACTCATTAGCTGGTTTGTTTTCCATAAAACTACCTCTTTTTCCACTAAGGAGCTTTTTAATTAGAGTTGAAATTTTGCTCCATAGACTCAAGGAAATAATACCTTTGAGCCCAGAGATGGCCATAATTATGATTTAAGGGCCATTTTGAGTCGTATAGAAGCTTGACACAAAGCTTTATAGGCATATATCTAATACATGATAATGTTTTTTGCCACTATCGAGGGGCTGTTAGCCAAAATAGTCCGCGTTTGGCACGTTTTTAACTTGTTTTTCATGATGGTGAACATATAAAGAGGCATTAATATGGCTGATGAAACTGAAAAAAGAGATGACTTTGATGTTGAAGAAGAGCACGCAAAGGCTCAGCAGATAAATTTTGAAGATATTCCTGACACGATGCCACTGCTTCCGGTCAGGGATGTTGTCATCTACTCTTACATGATACTACCCCTGATGGTTGGACGTGAGAGGTCCATAAAGGCTGTGGAGAGCGCTTTAGCGGATGATCGCCTGATATTCCTGGCCACACAAAAATTTTCGACTGAAGAGGACCCGGGTCCGGAAGATATTTACACGGTCGGCACCGTTGCCATGGTCGTGAAAATGCTCAAGTTGCCGGATGGCAGGGTAAAAATCCTGGTTCAGGGCCTGGCGAAGGGTAGAATCAAGTCGTACGTCCCAACCACAAGCTTTTTCAAGGTGGAAATAGAAAAAATACCTGAACCTGTCGTTCCCAGGATCAGCCTGGAAGTTGAAGCGACCATGCGGACAGTCAAGGAGAGTTCAGAAAAGATCCTGCAGTTGAGAGGAATAGTCTCACCGGATGCAATGGCCATTCTCGACTCAATTGACGATCCCGGCAGACTTGCGGACCTGGTTGCATCCAACCTGAAACTTAAGGTAGAGGAATCACAAAGTATACTGGAAATAATTGATCCCATTGACCGATTGAGAAGGGTCAATGAACTTCTGTCCAAAGAGTTGGAACTGTCGGCCATGCAGGCCAAAATTCAGACACAGGCCAAGGAGGAAATGGGCAAGACCCATCGTGAGTATTTCCTCAGGGAACAGTTGAAAGCTATACAGACAGAACTCGGTGAAATTGACGAAAAGACAAAGGAAATTGAGGAATTCCGCTCGAAGATAGCCAAGGCCAAGATTCCGGCTGATGTTGAAAAAGAGGCGGAAAAACAACTCAGCCGTCTTTCTCAAATGCATCCTGACGCTGCAGAAGCCTCAATTATACGAACATACCTTGACTGGATAGTTGAGCTTCCTTGGTCGAAGTCAACCAGGGATAAGCTTGAGATAAAGAACGCCAAGGAAATTTTGGACGAAGACCATTATGACTTGGAAAAAATCAAGGACCGCATTCTTGAATATCTCGGAGTGCGAAAACTCAACAAGAGCATGAAGGGTCCGATTCTGTGTTTTGTCGGCCCTCCGGGTGTTGGAAAGACCTCCCTCGGCAAGTCGATAGCCAGGGCGTTGGGGCGAAAATTTACCAGAATTTCTCTGGGCGGGCTTCGTGATGAGGCTGAGATAAGAGGCCACAGAAGAACATACATCGGCGCCCTACCCGGAAGAATTATTCAGGGTCTGAAGACGGCTGGGTCAAATAATCCCGTTTTCATGCTCGATGAAATTGATAAGGTCGGCGCTGATTTCAGAGGTGACCCGTCAGCAGCATTGCTTGAGGTGCTAGATCCTGAACAGAATAACGCCTTCAGTGATCATTACCTGAATGTGCCTTTCGATCTTTCCAAGGTGATGTTCATAACCACGGCAAACCTTGCGGATCCAATCATTCCTGCGCTCAAGGACAGGATGGAGATAATAGAACTCTCGGGCTACATAGACGAGGAAAAACTTAAAATCGCAAGGCAGTATCTGATACCGAGGCAGATAAAGGAAAATGGCATAAAAGAGGAAGATTTCGTTGTTACGGATGAGGCAATCCTTAATATTATAAACCAGTACACACGGGAGGCCGGCCTTAGAAACCTTGAAAGGGAAATAGCCAACCTTTGCCGTAAAATCGCCCGGAAGATAGCGGAAGGCGAAAAAAAAGTCCCAAGGATAACAGCCAAGAACCTGAACAAGTTCCTTGGGGTTCCCAGATTTCTTCCTGATCACGAGAAAAGGGAAGATGAAATCGGTGTTGCCACCGGTCTTGCGTGGACACCTTACGGAGGAGACCTGCTTCACATAGAAGCTACCCCCATGGAAGGAAAAGGTAACCTTCTTTTAACTGGGCAGCTTGGAGATGTGATGAAGGAATCCGGTCAGGCGGCCATGTCTTATTTCAGGTCGAGAGCCTCAAATTTCGGAGTTCCGGAGAAGCTCTATTTTACCAAGGACATACATGTTCATGTGCCGGCTGGAGCGATCCCAAAGGATGGCCCGTCCGCAGGAGTCACCATGGCTACCGCGATTATAAGCGCCTTCACCGGCATTCCGGTAAGGTCTGATGTAGCCATGACCGGTGAAGTAACGTTGAGGGGACGAGTTCTTCCCATTGGAGGTCTTAGGGAAAAATCACTGGCCGCCCTTAGAGCCAGGATCTACACGATTATTGCCCCAACAGCCAATGAGAAGGACCTGGACGAAATACCTAAACATATCAGACGACGACTGGAATTCAGGTTCGTCTCACATATGGATGAAGTGCTGAAATTGGCCCTGAAGGAAAATCCCGACAAAACGGATTTGGCAAAAAAGGCTTCAGCGACATCCAGAAAGGTTAAAACCAGCGGTTCAGGAAAAAAGAAAGAGACTGAAGCTGTGGCATAGACACGACAAGAACCGGTGAATTGCAAAATATCGGGAAACCGTTCTTTTTTAGCGGTTTCCCGTTTTTTAGTTATGGTTGGATTGCTTGATTTGCCGGACCTTGAGTTCAGTCTCAGCCGAGACCCTCAGCATTTCCTCTTCGATATCAAGCCTTATTTTTTCGTATTCATCGTTCGAGAGCCCCAAGGGAATGAATGTCGGTTTCCCAAACGACATGACTATTGTGCTGAATGGAAGAGGTAGTATCATTGAATCCCAGGACTTGAACTGGATTTGCCTGGTAGCCCAACTCACAAGAGGGACCACCGGCTGACCGGTTTCCCGTCCTACTATGACAATCCCCATCTTCACTTTTCGAGACGGGCCCCGAGGGGCATCAACCGCCAACCCCGAACAATAATTCCTCTGCTTGATCTGCTCGATCATCTCCACAAGGGCTTCTTTACCACCCTTGGAGGACGATCCCCTGACTGTGTCATATCCCATTCGCCTGATTGATCTGTCTATGATCTCACCGTCATACGAACGGCTGACCATAACCACTCCAGGGTATCGCCTGCAATAGTAAACAGGGAAGAGCATAGTTCCGTGAAAACAGGCGCAGGCAAACGGCATCCTTTTACAGATCTGATCTTCGTACTCGGTGTTCAGAAATATTTTTCTGGATGTCAGGTCCACCAGTCTAAAATAATAGCTCACTAGACGAGGCACTATGAACAGGACCATCCTGAACCAGAATTTTTCGCCCTTTTCCGTTTTATTCATCGGTGGACTCGGCCTCCAGCGCCTCTAGAGCCTCCTGAACAGCCTCCCTGACATCCTCGTCATCGTCACCCAGGGCCAGTTTCAGGGAATCAATAGCTTCCTTATTACCTATTTTCCCCAGAAGCTCAGCCGTGTCACCTTTCAGCGCGACATCATCCACAAACAGAAATTCACACAGATCCTTCAATACGGAGTCAAAAATTTTTGGGTCTGTCTCAAGAGCCAGTTCCATGGCTACCAGGGCCCCTATCCGGGTCGAGAACTCTTTTTGCTCGAATACCTCCACCAATGCCCGCGGCTGCCGCTTCCCGCAGACCAGACGAGCTGCGTCTTCGGCCCTACCCGACTTAACCATGGAATCCACAACACTGGTCAGGGAACCTTCACTTGTAGACTCCACAAGCTTCCTTGATAACTCCTCAGCGCCTATGTTCCCAACTATGGTCATTTCACCATTGATTATGGTGGTGGGAGTGGATTTGCACTTGAACTGCTTGGCCAGGTCTGAAAACTCCAATGCATCCACTACAGACACTGATACGCGTTGGCTGTGCGCTGCCTGCATTAGCGCAGAGCGCACAGTATGCGGACAGTGAGGACATGACGAAGCCATCAAGACCATTATATTTACAGGCAGGTCAAGCTGATCAAGGTTATCCTTGATGGAAGGGCTGACTTCAAAGGAATCCGAGCCCAGCCATGAGATCACATCCAGAAAAGGAGCCAGTTCCGCCCCCTCCGGGCTGGCCAGGTAGTTTATTCTCCTGTCGTCACCTGACGTTATCGTGATGGATGGTTTGCCTGGAATGACCGGTTCAGAAGTCTCCTCCAAACCTATCGAATTCATTGAGACGCCACTGACCTGTCGCGCCACACCGAACAATTGCCTCTCGAAATAGTCCTGGCTCCCTGTCCCGAAGACAAGGAGTTTGACTGGTTTTGTCAACTTTGATGAAACTTCCTGAACCCGCATCAGATCATTGTCAGATAGCAAAGGCCTCTCCCTTGGTGACTTGCCGCGAAACCCCGGGGATTATCGGGTTCCCGGCACGTAGTGTTGATAGACCACCCCGGAATTGGGTGAAAGATTGTACGGAGATTGAACCCCGCGTACAGGCGCAGGCATATAGCTCCACAAATAGCCGCCAACCCCTCCGACGCCATCGGCAACCATCGGCAGGATTCCAGGAAACCCCTGGGGTTGTACGCCCGCGGATTGCTGACCTTCCGGTACCGAGAGAACCGGCTGACCATAAACATTCATGGGGCCTTGATAATTTCTGTCATAAATTTCAGCGCCTTGGCCAAACGCAGACGCTGAGGTCATCAATAACGACACAAGAACCAGCAAAGTTAGCTTTTTCATGATGACGCCTCTACGTTTCAAAATTTATGGTTATATAATACTACAATAGGTATCAGATTTAAACAATTGTAGCTGAATTTCAATTTTGGAGCTTTTTTAACATTTGTTTTAATGTTATTTTGAGAATATGCGGAACACCGGTGAGGTTCTGCGGTCATTAGCAATATGGCGGTCTTGAAACATCTGAATCGCTGGCCCTTGCTTATTACAGAATCAGAAAATCATACAGGACAATGTGGGGAACTGCCATGAAACCTTGGCGATTGATAACATGCCTAATATTGGTCTCGACAATAGCCATCGCTCCTCTTTTCTTAAATGTTTCGGATGTTGAAGGTAAGAAGGGCGGTAGTTTTGGTAAAAGCTCTTCGTGGTCTTCATCTACAAAAGGCACATGGGACAGGAGCGGAGGAGGAATATTCGGTTCGGGCTCAAAATCATCTGGTGGATATTCTAAACCTTCATCGAGTCCATCTTCAGGTTACACCAAACCATCAACCTCCTCACCTTCCGGGGCGGGTGATTTTAAATCGTCTACACCGGCGGGATCTTCGACGGGTTATTCAAAACCCGGGCTTCAGACACCCCCTAAAACTCAGAGTTCTGGTGGGTATTCCAAACCCTTAGGCGCTGCAGGAGCAGTAGGCGCCGCGGGAGCGGCTGGGGCAGTCGGAACAGCCGGAGCGACAGGATCTCAGGAGTCGTTTTCAGGCGGTTCCAGATTTGACAAACAAACGGTAGGCGAACTCCGCAAGAAATCGTCTCAGGAATCTTTACAGCGTTACCAGGAAGAAAAAACCAGATTCAAGAATCCTGAATTCAATCTGGACAAATCGAAATACGACTCTAATCCGCTTTATCAAAAGGGAAAGGTCTATTCCGGTTTTGATTACGGCAACCACTACTCCAACAGGGACAACTATTATAGGTCGCAGGGGTATCAGGCGCCCGGGTTCGCTTTTGGAGGGGCGCCGAGCTTCGGTATTTTTGACACGCTATTCCTTTTCTGGATGCTGGATCATATTGGTAACAGGAACGTTGCAGCCACGGCATACCATCACCAGAATGATCCTGGATACCAGAAGTGGAGGCAAGAGGCTGATCAGCTAGCCAAGGATAACGCCGAATTAAAAGGTAAACTGGCTGAACTTGACAAGCAGGTGAAGACCATGGAGGGAACCCCTAAAGACCCTTCGTACCTTCCACCGGGTGTTCCTCCTGAAGTAGCCCT
>CALDNG010000479.1 GCA_937915285.1 uncultured Desulfomonile sp.
GGATGAGCTTATGGACATACAGAATCCGGCGGGTTTCAGGCCGGCAGAGTGGTAGGCGTTCCCTCCCTGCTTGAGAGTGGGCGATTTCATAGCCAATGATACGGCGCAGCTATACAGTGATTTCCAAAAATCATCTGGATCTATTTTAAACCTTCTCAGTAGGGCCTGAAAAACTCCGGCGCATAGGCTAGCGCAACTGGAGAGGTCCCAAGCGCAATACGTCACGGTCCCCAAACGGCCGGTTTGAATCCTATGCGATTCTTTATATCCATCAATTCATCTCCGACGGCTAGGGTGAGTATGCCCTTTTCGGAGGCATAATTTACGACGCTGATGTCTACAGAAAGAGAGGCTAATGCTCCGACGAGCTTCCTGTCCCTGAACTCGGGAAAATAATCCTGTATCTCACCAATAGTATCTATGAGGCGGTCAACGTCATCCGGTTTAAGTGAACTTTTTGTCTCGTTAACCAGCACATAGTCCAGGCATTCTGCTATAACATCGAATTCGCGGACCCGGCTCCTGTGACCTTTGTAAGTCCTTTTGACTCTTACATAGTCGACGCAGGGTATTTTGTCCTCAATTCCGAGGGCTTCCTTCATGATCCTGCAGATACTTGGGGCAACCAGGTCTTCCGCCATTCGTCCCTGTTTGTTGGCAATGCGGCCAATTTCCAGGTTGTGTTGTCGTCTCTCCTCCTTCATTTCCTCGAATTCCCTGTCTTTTTTCTCTCTCCAAAGCCTCGAGTCTTCTTTATACTCCTTCATCTCGTCTTTAAATTCTTTCATTTCCTTTTGAAATTTGGCGAATTCGCGGTCGGACTTCTCCTGCATTTCCCTGATTTCGCGTGAATTCTCGGCTATCTGCCGGGATGTTTCCGCGACGATTTCCTTGAGATCGGCCATGCTAATTTCGAGAGAAGTGATTCGTGGTTCCATGAAAGGATTACTCATAATGGAAGGCCCCCCTTGGTCTATCCCGTCAGACCCAGTCACATCTGCAATTATACTATCTGTTAGTTGGGGTGTCAAATGCGTCGTATCTTGGTGTGTCCGCCCGCAAATCACTGGTAGCCTTCCCCAGACGTGGATTTGTGGTAAACTGTTAAGGAAATTATGGTTGGGGCACTTTTGATTGAGCAGGACCCATAAATAATCAGGGAGGAGACAAGATGGAATGGTATAGGCAAGACATTGGGGAAGTTTTTGACAAGCTAGGGACATCCGGGGAAGGGTTGAGCAAGGAGGAGGCTCAGGCGAGGCTGGCTGTCCATGGGCCAAACCGACTTCCGGATGAAGCGGAAATGTCGAGGCTCAAGATCTTTCTCCACCAGTTTGCCAGCCCCCTGATATACATGTTGATCGTAGCAGGCGTAGTGACTGCGCTGTTACAGGAATTCAAGGATACGACAATTATATTCGGGATAATCATTCTCAACGCAATCATCGGTTACTTTCAGGAATTCAAGGCTGAAGAGAGTGTCAGGGCGCTGAAAAAAATCATGGTGGATCGAGCCAGGGTGATCCGTGATGGCCAGGAGACCGATATTGACAGCGAGACCCTTGTACCTGGGGACGTGGTTCTCCTGGAATCGGGCAATCGTGTCCCCGCGGACCTTCGATTGATAAGGACGGTTGAATTCAGGACGGATGAATCGATCCTGACCGGCGAGTCCCTTCCGGTTGAAAAGATATCCGAGACCATAGACAAGGAAAAACTCGGACCTGGAGATCAGAAAAACGTGTCTTTTATGGGAACGGTGGTGGTCAAAGGCCGGGCCAGGGGAATAGTCGTTGAAACCGGTTCAAGCACGATTCTAGGTTCAATCGCAAAGCGAGTTCAGGAGATTGGTGTAACCAGGGCCCCGCTACAGGTTAGATTTGACAGGTTTGCCAATATTATTGGCGTGATGGTTTTAAGCGCTTCTTTGGCCCTGCTTGTCCTTGGTCTGTGGATGGGTGAGAGCCTCAAGGACATGTTCATGACCGCAGTGGCAGTGGCGGTGGCGGCAATACCGGAAGGTTTGCCGGTTGTGGTGACGATAGCGCTGGCGATAAGTGTTTCCAGAATGGCATCCAAGAACGCCATCATCAGAAAGCTGTCCGCAGTTGAAACACTCGGTAGCACAACTGTCATCTGCTCTGACAAAACAGGCACTCTGACAAAGAACGAGATGACGGTAAAGCTGATATACGATGGGACTCACGTATTTGAAGTCACCGGCACTGGCTATGATCCGGCAGGGGAGATACTGGCCAAGTGGCGTCAAATGAATCCATCTGAACTGGAAAGCGTCCGGACAGTGCTACGAATAGGGATGCTATGTAACGAATCTTCGTTGAGACAAAACGACGACACTTTCACGGTTCAGGGAGACCCAACAGAGGGAGCGCTCATCGTGGCCGCCATGAAAGCTGGGCTGGATTCCGTTCAGGAGGCAAATGGATATCCTGAGCTTTCCATAATCCCGTTCGAATCCGATCGAGGCTATATGGCTACCCTGCATGAGCATGATGGTAAAAAATTTATTTTTGTGAAAGGCGCCCCGGAAAAAGTCGTTTCCATGTGTACGGTCTGTATGGCTGATGAGGGTGAGAGGATGAAGGCCATAACAGAAGTGGCCGAAAATTTCGCCAAAGACGGGTTGCGTGTTCTTGCCATGGCCTACAAGGAAGCTCCAAGTGACTTGCAGGAACTCAATCACTCGGATATCGAATCAGGCCTTATAGGCGCCGGCCTTCAGGGAATGATTGATCCACCCAGAACCGAGGCCATCGAGGCCATTGAAAACTGCCGCAAGGCCGGTGTTCGTGTGGCGATGATCACCGGGGATCATGCTACCACGGCGCTCGCCATCGCCAAGACCCTGGGTATTGCCCGCAAGGGATCCGCCGTTTTGACCGGACAGGACCTTGAAAGCATGTCAGACGCTGAACTATTCCAGAAAGTCAGGGATGTGTCGGTCTACGCGAGAGTAGCGCCTGAGCACAAACTAAGAATAACGCGACAGTTGATAAGACATGGTGAGATAGTAGCGGTCACAGGAGACGGGGTAAATGACGCTCCAGCCTTGAAGGCGGCCCATATTGGTGTGGCCATGGGAAAGACGGGCACTGACGTCGCAAAGGAAGCTTCCGACATGGTTGTGGCCGATGACAACTTTGCCAGCATCTTTGCAGCAGTAAAGGAAGGCCGAATAGTATTTGACAACATCAGGAAGGTGACTTTTTTTCTTATTCCCACAGGTGTGGCGGCTATATTGTCAATAATGGGAACAGTGGTGATGGGACTGCCCATCCCGTATGTGCCGGCTCAATTGCTGTGGATCAACCTTGTTACAAACGCCTTACAGGACGTGGCTCTGGCCTTCGAGCCGGGCGAGAAAAATGTTGTAGATCGACCGCCACGAGACCCGAAGGAAGGGATAATGTCTTCGACGCTCATTCAGCGAACAGTGATCGTGGGGATAGTTATAGCCGCAGGTGTGATTTACAATTTCTCAAACGCCCTGAATCAGGGGGAATCCCTCGAAAAGGCAAGAACCGTTGCAGTGACGACCATGGTATTCTTCCAGTTCTTCCAGGCATGGAACAGCAGGACCGAATTCCAGTCAATTTTCTCTCTCGGCTTCACCGGAAACCCCTTTCTGCTCTTT
>CALDNG010000480.1 GCA_937915285.1 uncultured Desulfomonile sp.
TCTATCTAATGCGATGGCTGATTCATGGCAATGGAGGCAGCTTTATGATAGCGCCCAGGACAGTTTCCGCTCTGGACGAGTCTCGCAATCTCTCTCAATGGCAAAGGATTCTCTCAGGAAGGCTGACCTGGAGTTCGGGGCCGACAGTCTGTATGCGCTCAACTCGTTGGTCCTTTTGGGTGACCTGACGAAAGCCTACGGTTCCTATTCAGAATCAGCCAGATTTTACAAAAGGGCCTTGGACACTCAGCAGAAGCTTTTTGGAATTGCACATCCGAACAACGCCGCTCTTCTAAATAGTCTAGCTTCAGTAAACATGAATCTCGGCAATATTCCCGAGGCCTCGGCCCAGTTCAGCAAGGCGATTGAAATCAGCAGGCTTTCAGGCCATGGTGGGGACCCATGTGTGGCAGATTCACTGATTGGGCTGGCAAGCCTGGACAGAACTGCCAACAATCACGAACTCTCAGAGAAAAATCTAGTGAAGGCGCTAAGCATTCTGGATTTATACTCAAAATACAAGCCTTCCATAAATTTGACCATTGCCAACGCCAGGGTCAGTCTGGCTGACAGCCTAAAGGCTCAGGCAAAATACCAGGATTCAGCAAGGCAGTACAGAGCTGCAATCAAATACTTTGAAACCAGGGGGATGGCTTCATCGGGCGCCGTCACCGAATGCCTGATTGCCATGGGCGACAGCTATGTAAGTTCAGGCAAGAAGGCCAGAGCGCTGGATTGCTTCAAAAGAGCCCTGGTCTCATCCGACTCTACGGACAACATGACTACAGCGCTTGTTTCGAGAAGGCTGGCAGGGATTTACAGATCGATGGGGAACATTCCGGAGGCCAGAAGATATCTGCGCCAAGCCGTGGCGACCCTTGAAACATGCTCGCCTTCAGGTTGCCCACTTCTTGCCGACACCCAAAAATCACTAAAGGACCTGACAGAGAGGGGAAAAGCCAAAGACGGCGATACCTCAGCCTAAACCATCCCAGTCCCTAAAGATTAGTCGCCCGGAAGTTTTGCAGTCAGTGCCGGTTGGCGCTTAACTACTTGCACTCAAGACTTTCGGGCGCTATAGTTTTTGTGGAAATCAATAGTCGCTATCCGATAGTGTGTGAAGGGATAGCTCCTGGGGAGTCTGAATTGTTAGTGAGGACTGTTAATTGAAAACACGATGCGCAAATTGTATTTTTAGAGCCTATGCCGGGAAAAATCCTGAGTCCTGGTTGGCTCGACTATGGAAGTGGCATACCGGTTGGTGTCCAGGCTGGAAAGCCTATCAGCTTGAATTGGCTGACAAAAAGAAAAATGGGATCGCCTGAACCAAATCATTCAAATTGTTGTCCGAATATCAAATGTCCAATTATTAATAACGGAATTGCTAAAGTGAACGCCCATGACTGATCTTCGATGCATTCCTTTCTGGGGCATGTTTCCTTTTGTGATACCGCAAGCCATGAAATTGAGACGAAATGCTCCGCGTTTATCAGGCGCGGATGGTCCGTCTACAGGCAAAGTGGGCGCGGGTAAGACCTTGAGGATGCTAGCTATCGGTGACTCAATCATTGCCGGTGTAGGCGCTAGAACAGTTGAGGACGCTTTGCCGGGACAGGTTGCTCACGCATTGGCGGATGTCCTCCATCGTGAAGTCAAGTGGACAGCATCGGGCATTGTTGGGGCGAGATCATCGACAGTTTTGAAGCGTCTGATCCCAAACCTTGCTCCGGAACCATTTGATCTCGTGGTAATATCTGTAGGTGTAAACGATGTGACTTCGTTGCGAACGCTTGGACAATGGTCGAAAGATCTGAATGGCCTCATGGATGAACTACATTATCACTCGAGCAATGCCATGATTGCTTTTTCCGGACTTCCGCCCATGGCACGTTTCCCGTTGCTTCCCCAGCCGCTAAGGACAGTTATGGGAATCAGGTCCAGAATGTTTGATGACGCAGCAAAATCAGTCATACACAATAGAGAGCGCGTCTTTCATGTCCCTATAGGTTTTGACCCGGCGCCTGGTCAATTCTCACCAGACGGCTATCATCCTTCCCCCGAAAGTTACAGGGAACTCGGCAGGCAGATAGCTTTGGCGGCAAGGCCTTATTTTTCGGATTAAAGCTAATCCCCTACCAGAACAAAACCACTCCAGTAATGCGGTTGCCGGTAACCCTGACTGCGCAAATCGTCTTTAGCGCCTTTTAATGCCAGTGATTTAGACTTTCCGGATTTGAGATGATCAAAAAAACTCACCAGAAGTTTAATCACAACTCCCTGTTCAACTTCCCAAAGTGACACCAGAACCGACTTTACCCCTGCGACCTGAAACGCACGCCCCATGTTCAGGAGACCCTGTCCTGGGAGGCCATTTCCTGAAGTGTCCAGGTGGCATGATGTCAATGCCACTATTTCGGAGTTTAGCCTGATTGAAGCGATGTCCGAAAGTTTGAGAAATCCGTCCACGCCTTGGGAATCAATGCTCAGTGCGATGAAGGGTTCCATGACGAGCGGAAAATTTTCCGACATAACGGCCGGAGTCGTAAATAAAACATTGGCGAACCCATCCATGACAGAATTTATCCTGGATATTACATTGGTTTTACTAGCGTTTACGCCACTTAACAGGACATATTTTCCCCGAAATATCCTTTCCAGTTCCTTGGCAGGGATTGATGCTGAAGAAGCGCTCATGATACCGAAAAATTCGGGCCTAGCCTCAAAAACAGCTCTAAGCAACTCAGAATGTGAATTATTTGAGCCCGCAGGGTCTCGAGTACTCGAGAGCTTTGCCGCCGAAGACAGGTTTTCCGGAAAAACGGGACTGGAAATCACAAGTGAGCCAGATGGCAGTCTGCTTTTGCTAGAAGCCGCCCTTGACT
Source organism: uncultured Desulfomonile sp. (assembly GCA_937915285.1). Lineage (GTDB taxonomy): Bacteria > Desulfobacterota > Desulfomonilia > Desulfomonilales > Desulfomonilaceae > CAITZA01. The sequence goes on from CALDNG010000480.1 coordinate 2,883, forward strand.
GGCTCATGGCCGTCAATGATGGCTGTAAACTCAACGGATAGAGATCTCCGAACAGACGCCCCTCCGACTTGGCGTCAACCTGTGGCCCTGTGGTCGACTGAGTTGAAGTTTCCTGTCTATCTGAAGTTGCCGGTAGCGACAATGCGTCAAACGCGATGAGAGCGAACATGCCATCAGGGACAATCGTCACTGGAGCGCCGGCTGGCACATCGATCATCACTGCAGACAATAGCCGGTTATATATGGATGAGCCCACATCTGAAGCAAAATCTTTCGAGGTCTGGCCATCAAGCGCCTGTCTCAAGTCACGGATTTGCTTTTCCAGATCACTCCTGGGCCATTCAACAAGCATGCTTTTTACAATCTGTTTGCCGTGAATGAAAATGACCCCGACTGCAGCGTCCAGGTCCTCCAACACGATGACACGGTCTTCCGGTTTAAGGCTTGATTCATTCAGCCTGAAAGGTCCGGGGTATTTGATGGAGGTGTAAAAGGGATTTTTCTTTTTCAACTCTACTATCAACGCGTCCAGGTCCTTTTCAGCCTGTCTTAGTTGATTCGTTAGCGCATCTAGCCTGGATTTATTGGTCTGTGCGTCTGAAGAATTGATTTCGCCTCTGAGGGAACTGATTTTATTAATAAGCGAATTCTCTTTTGCTATGACTTCCCGTGGCGCTCCAAGCGCGGTGGAATACGCTCCCTGCCAGATACGGGAAGCGAATGATCTTGATTTAAGCAGTTCACTAATCTCGAGACTCCCCTCCGGATTGTTCAGCCTAATTCTTATTCGGGCAAGGCCCTTGTATGGCGCCGACGGATGAAATCCTCCAATCTGCTTTTCAAAGAAAAGATTTCTCTCCGAAGGTTTTGCGGCGGCCCTGATTTCCTCTGAGGCGTCTAAAGCTTTCAGATAGGCTTCCTCAGACTTTTTGTAGTCTTTAACACCCTCCAGAGCCCTCGCGAGACCAACATAAGCCGCAAACAAATCTGATGCGCTTCCCTTATCTGTTACACCATCCCTTTCCTTGGAATAATATGACAGCGCAGAAGCCCAATCGCGTTTCATCAGCGCCAAACGTCCCAATCCCCGCAAACTCCCGCTCTCGCCAATGATTGCCTCAGCCTGGGACAGCATTCCTGCATCCAGATACCAGTCCGCTATCGACTCCAATGAGTCTGAAGTTGGGATACCAGCGCTTTTGAGGACCTGAACCGAATCTCCGGCCACTTTAATCCCGGCTTCAAATTTGCCGGATCGAATCAACACTTCTGCCAGTTCCATCATTGCGGCCGCAACGTCTTTGGGCTCTACATTGTCACGAAGTAGAGCTAGCGAGGCCGAATAAGAATCAGTCGCCCTCTCGTACAGTCCAAGCCTGCTGTAAACAAAACCGATGTTGTTTTGAACCGAGGCTTCATTTTTCCCGAGGCTTTTCGATCTGAACTTGGCAAGAGCCAGTCTGAATGAATCAAGAGCCCGTGAGTATAGTCCTTGGTCAGTGAACAATTCGCCTACATTATTAAGGACCAGACCCTCATCTTCAGTTTTTCCCAACTTTGCGAAAAGTGGCAAAGCTTGTTCGAAGTATTGAAGAGCGGAACTGTAATCTCCGAGAGATTCATAAACCTGTCCCAGACTGTAAAGCTCAGTAGCTTCACCGTCCGAGTCGCCCAATTTCTTCTTGGTCTGGATAGATCTCCTGAATTGTTCAATTGCCTTGTCATACAGACCGAGGTCCTTGAAGACTATCCCCATGTTCATCCTGGTTCCGGAGTCTTCGATTTTTATCACCTTTCTATCGAGTTGCAGCGCCAGCCGATGATCACTGAAACCCTTGCCATCTGCCTCAAACTCCAGCGGAATGCTTTTGGTTGGCGGTCCAGGCAAAACCACGACTCCTGAAACTTCAGTGCCCACCAACCCGCTTTCCTGATCCGTTACCGGAATTAAAAAATGAGCGTGCCCTAACATTGAAGCAGACAAAACGACAGCCAGACATACAGTCCATCCGATAATTCGCATCCTGATCCCCTGGACTATGGAATAAACCCTTTTGGAATAATTGTTTCGGGTCTGAAAGTAAGGTCCACCAACAATGAAGTTATGGGTTAACTGTGGGGAAGTAAACAAAAAAAGACACCTGAAGACGCAATCATGGATAGGAATCTACTCATCTGAGCGGTTGTCATGGGTTGGCCGACAGTCTGTTCTTTTCTTTTGGCAACGTGTATCCGCTCGATGAAACTGATTTGTGACAGTGGTGTCAGATGTCGTGAAGTGAGTTGCAGACCTGGCCGGAACAGTCCCGACCGGTTTTGTCCCTCAGATTCAGCCCGAATTGCCGGGTCAGCTCTGATCCGTTTGCGAGGAGTAGAGATGTGAGAAACCATGCCATGCCAAAATAGAACTTAGCTACAATCGGTGTTCGACGGAATCCCTTCCTGCGGGATTTGGGATTAGGCCATGAAAAGAAATGAAGTGAATCAATCATGAGAAAAAAGTCGATGATGCTGGCCGCTATTTTAGCCATTTGGACCATGTGCTCCCTGGTTTCGGAGGCTCGCGGTCCGGATGATCGAGAAAAAAGGGAAAAATTCCGGTCCCCAATAGGTGGTCCACCGGCAAGGGGCGAAGTAAGAACCGGCCCCTCAACCAGCGCCCCATCAATCAACCGCTCCATACAAAGACCACAACTCTCTACACCTGCCCCAAGGCAATTTTCTGTCCCCAATCTGCAAGGCAGGCAACCCACTACCAGGCAGCAAACGCCTCAATCCAGATCTAATTTTTCTTCGGAGATATTCAAGCAGCCTCGCTCAGTTGATACAGCCGGCTCGAGGCCGAGAGTCAATCAGTTTTCAAGGCCTTCTGTTCAGACTCCGGCCTTTCAGCAGGGTCTGCCTCGCGTTGAAAGAAACCTCCGGCAAAGCCCGACCCAGTCCCCCGTCCGAAATTTTCTCCAACAGCCCAGCCGTTCATTCGGGGCGCGACCTTCGCAGGGTGACGTCCAGCAATTTCTGAGGTTGCCTCAGGGACGCGTAGGCGCCCGGCCTCAACAGGGTTTGGGCAGAGTCGGGGCCGCTGCCATTGGAGGAGCGGCTGGAGCAGTAGCCCTGGATCAGTTCATGAACCATGGCAGACAAGGCCGAAATCAGTCTGTCTCATCATACATGCCGTCCCGGGGCTATCCGCTGAGCGCGAGGCTGACCCCGGACTCGGCCCAGGCTATCAGGAAAAGCTATCCCGCGAGATACCCCGGTACGTTCAACAAGGTGTGGTGGGCTCAACGACCGGTATTGTCAAGCTATTACTGGCATAGCAGGATATGGCCTTACCGGCCCTGGAATTACTGGTGGCGCCCTGCCACCTGGGTTGCGCTCGGTTCATGGATTGCCTGGAACTGGGGGCCCCCAATCTTTTACGATTATGGGGCCAATTTTTATTATCTCAATAACTTCGTATACCTGAATGGCCGCCGGATCTGTTCAGCCTATGATTACTATAATCAGGCAGCCCAAATAGTTGTACAGATACCTGAGGTAAAAGACGAAGTCGATGAATGGATGCCCCTTGGTGTATTCGTCCTCACCCAGGACCCGACCGTTGATTCAAACGTTGTTATTCAGCTTGCAGTGAACAAGGACGGAATAATTCAGGGGACCTACTATAACGGCGATACTAACACCACCAAGCCTGTCAAAGGCATGGTTGAGAAGGAGAATCAGAGGGCAGTATGGACCTTCGCCGATGACAGCGGAGCCACTGTGATCATGGAAACCGGTATCTACAACCTCACTCTTGATCAGACCGGTATTCTGGTGCATCTGGGCAAATCCCAGACTGAGCAGTGGTTCCTGGTGAGATTGCACGAACCTGCAAACACAGAGTGATTCACATCCCAATGGTCAGCCGGGAACGTGCATAGGACCAAGGACTAATTGCACGGACCCGGCGCCACTCAAAGAATTCAACCTGACACCGGCGAATCCCCGTCCGCCTGATTCAGTCCCTTGTGGAAAGGATGATTCCGGTCAGTATCAGCGCTCCACTTATAAGGTGAGAAAAGGTCAAATCCTCTCCGAGCAAATACTGCGCTTCTATACCGCTAAATAGCGGAAGGCAATAATAAACAAAAGCTGCTTTCGAAGGACCTATTAGCGCCACTGACCTGTTCCAGCTCATGTAGGCCAGGACCGATGGCCCAAGCCCGACGAATATTATCGCCCAGATCACCCTCTCAGAGAATTCCATCCGTTGAGCGGTAACAAGTTCCCAGGCAAAAAAAGGCAAAACGAAAATCATGCCCACAACGAACATGGTGAAAAGAAAAGGAAGCGGGCTCAACTCAAGCGGGCGCTTCTGAACAAGGATGCTGTACAAAGCGAATGAAGAGGCCTGACCAAGCATCCAGATATCACCAGGGGTAAAACTCAACGTGGCCAGCCTTGAAAACGCTCCACCTGTGACTAGGTAAAGCACACCTGAAGAGGCCAGTACAAGGCTCAAAATCTTTCTGAAGCCCAAGGCTTCCTTCAGCAGAACCCTGGCGAATAATATAGTGAAAATAGGTGAAGATATCGCTATCAGGGCCAGGTTGACAGCATTTGAGGATGAAGCCGCTATATACACAATGGTGTTGCAGACAGTTATCCCCAGGAAGGCAGTCAATGCTATGTATTTTATATGCTTGAGTATTATTCGCCGCTCGTAATACATGGGTCTGGCGACAAATGGGGCCATGGCCGCAATTGCTATCAGCGAGCGCAAAACGACTATTGTAAACGGTGGAACCGATTCCTGAAGTATTCTGGCCAGCACGAAGTTGCCGGACCATATTAGCGTGGCAGCCAGGACCATAACATAGCCCTGTGCCATCCTTGAACGATCATTAGACGCCAATTTAGTTGATCAAATCTCCGGTAGGGAAAGTCGAACTCTTAATCATAGCACGTTCTTGCAGGTTTCACCATTGGATCGATGCGGTAGATGAATTACCTGGCCTGCCTTGACACCAGGTCGGGGATATGGGAGTTGATTTTTAAGGCATGGGAGAAGCAGGAGTCCCTACTATGCAGTAAACGTTTTATTTCTTCCGAATTTCCAGTCGATCACATGGCCGACAGCCCCTTCCACGTTTTTTAATGTCAGCCCCATCCCCATCACAAGCGTTTCCAGGTCTTTCCTATTTAGACTGACATGAATTTCTTCTGTAGAATCGCGCAGGTATGTTCTAGCGTTTCGTCTTGGCCGGATATCCGGCAATTGTCCAAGGTCTGGAGAGTTCCCCAAGTTCCCCGATGCAAGGATGAATTCCTGGATTGCCCCGCTTATCAATGCGCCAAGACTCATTCCCTCGGCCCTTTTCAACTCCATAAGCCGGTCTATAACCGATTTGCTTACCTGCAAGGTGACAATACGCGCGTTTTCGAAATGACAGCCACAGTTCTCAATCTCGGTGTCAATATCAAAATTGTGGATGTGTCTTCTAATGGCCGCCTCGATCAGGTTCGGGGCCAACCCCGAAAATGAAGTAAGCCTGACAGCCCCATGCAGACATCTGAATTTGCGATCTGTTTGCGACCAAAGAGCAAGTTCATTACTCGATCTGCAGGTCTTCTTCCAAAGATCGACAGCATGCTCGATTTCCTCTTCAACTGATTTGCCTGCACTGTGAGCAAGATTCTTCAGCGCCCTGTATTCCGGCTCAGACAGGTGGAAAAAAACCTGATTACCTTGAATTTTTGGGGTATGCACCTCACCCGAGGCAAGTTTTTCATGCTGCATCGCATCTACTCTCGGTGATCATTGTGATGTGGTGTTCAAGTTGCTCGCAAAAGACCAGGTAATAACTGCGTTCAAACACATCCCGGCCCAGTCCCTGACAGACGTGAAGCGAACGGAACATTTTGTGCAACTTGTCTATCAGTTCATTTTTGTCGGTTGATCTGGACATTTCATGTGTCACAAGGATGCCTGCGTCTCGTATGGCTTCCTGTCGTGAGTCTTCAAGTAATTTAAACAAATACATTTTTTATTTGCCAAGCCTTTGAAATATTGCAGTTTTAATAGGAAGTCTTTGTAAATTTTACTTCCCCTGCATACCTGTCGATTTTGCGGCATGATTGTTTGAATTCTGTTAGGACTGTATTAGAAGTAAGTTTGGCAAACCGGCAATCATGAGAAAAAATAATCCTCAATTAATATATGTCTTTTCATAAAGATATAGCTGTTAAAATTACTTCTGTTTCACATAGCTTGACATAAGACTCCTGATTGGTTATTAAAGGCGGCTTCCATGGTTTTTACGGGCATGGAACTCGAGATAATCATTTTATGGTTTAATAAAAATGGTTTTATCGTGAAAAAAATTACACATAAAAGATTGGATAGTTTTGCGTTTTCTAAAAATCATTGTACTGCTGTTTATTCCCTCCATTTGTTTCGCCGACACCCACAAGGATTATTTTGAAACCTATCTCCAGAATGTGACTGCGCGGTTGCATTTTTCTGATTATCCCGGTCCCATAAGCCGTGAACTGGCAAAGGTAGCCCTCGCCAGACAATCCCTGGAGGACGGGATCAACAGGAAATCCGATATTAGCATTGCAGGCATATCGACAGGTGGGTTCAACCAGACAATAGTCGAAGAGGTTCTTGAGTTTAGTTGGCTCAAGGTAGGCTATGTCCACGATTCTGAAGGAGGTCGTTTTTATCAGTTCAGGGGTGATCAGGCGAATGTATATTCGGCCCTATGTATTGCCAAACTTTTTGATTTTTATGTGGACCGGTTTCTGGTAAAGGATCAGTCAGGCTGGTTCGCCGCAAAGCAGGTTTCCCGGGCAATAGCCATGCAACCCGATTCTTTTGAACTCAACCACTTGTTCTATAATCAACTGCGTCCCGAAAAGACCATCGAGAAAGCTAACAGGCTTTTCGGCCCGAAGCATGAATCGGTCCTGAAAATAGTGAATCAGGTGGCGCCTCATTGAAACGTTAGAATGAAATGATGGCAAGCCTCTAATCGGAGGACACAACCCATGGTTACGAAAGTATTCAAGCGGATGTGGACTGAAGACGTGGGTCTGACCGGACTTCTCGTCATACTGTTCCTTGAGACCTTTGCCATTTATCCATTCGTGGATTCCAATACGGGCTCTCTGGTCATGCACCTGATTTTTTTGATGATCCTTATCACTGGAGTAATGGCTGTTAGCCGCAAGCCCCGCTGGGCGCGCATTGTAGCCATGATAGCGGTCGCAGGTCTTGGTTTCCGCTACTGGGGCCACATGAATCCAAGCCAGACCGCAGTGATTGTAAATGTCGGGCTGAGAGCCTTTTTTGCCGCCATGCTGATCACGGTGATCCTGATGCATGTGTTCAGGGGAGGTCCTGTTAACCGGCACAGGATTTCCGGTTCTATTGCCGTTTATATGCTCATCGGCGCACTTTTCGCCTATCTTTATTTCATCATTGTCACTCTGGACCCGGGCGCCTTCAGCATTGACGTTTCCCTGTTTAACAATGATCCTCACCGGCTTATGGCCAAGCTCTTCTAC
>CALDNG010000481.1 GCA_937915285.1 uncultured Desulfomonile sp.
TTTTGTTGTATAAGCCTGCGCTTATGTATCTCTCAATATTTTTAGAACTAACTGTTCCAGTCAAAATATCCCTGGTGAAACCGTCAACAAGGGATTCTTCCTTGGACCTATCATGTTCATTTCCAAAAAAATCAACGTTGAATTTGTTGAAGCGAACGATGTGAGTGAGTTCATGTGTCATCACATACAGGGCCAAAGGCCATAGATCGAATGAATCTGTCCGGAACAATTCCCTCAGTATATATGGATCCTGAAGAATTACCCCATAGGTGTTGGGGTTTTTTTTAAGTGCAGATGCTTTTCCGGCGGAATGGATTCTTACCACATGAGCGAAAACCTGGTCGATATGAAAGTCCCTCGAGACATTCGCAATCGTCAACATCCTGTAAGGGTTCAATTTCCACTCATTTGAGGGCATATTGAAAAAGTCACAGGTCAGGTTTTCCGCAAGCTTGGCGGCTCTCGATATTGTTTCCAAATCTGACCTGGTGAACAAACCAGAGACGCTCATGTGAAAGCCCCATTATTTATTTTTATGTCTTTGCTTGGCTCTTAGTTTTTTATGTTTGTGTTTACGCATCTTTTTGCGTCTTTTCTTAATGATGCTCCCCATTAGAACCTCGCTCAGTTTATTAAAAGAAATTTAATACCATGAGCTAGTGTTCGTGTCAACGAAGTCTGCCCTTTTGAAGAAAAAAAATTCATAGCTTATCTTGGTTGGACTGAACTTCGTGGACTTCATTATCTATATGTCAATAACATCTCGCCTGGGTTCCTTCTACTCCAAAAAAAGTTGAGTACATATAATTTAGTAAAACACTCAATTATCCCGATGGCGAATCTTCTTGACATCCGCACTAAAGTTATTTAACTGATAGTTCAGTTATTCTTCATGGATTGATCGTTTTTTGTGGGGTGTAATTATGCGAATCACTACTACGAGCCGCTATGGGGTGCGTGCCTTGTTCGATGTTTCATACCATGGAGGGGGGGAGCCCACTCAGATAAAGGATATATCCCGAAGGCAGAAGATTTCCCAACGTTACCTGGAACAGATTTTCAACAAGCTTCTGAAAGCCGGCCTTCTCAAGAGCCGACGTGGCCCACGCGGAGGCTACATGCTGGCTAAGGACCCGTCTGAGATCAGCGTTGGGGACATAATAAACGCGGCCCAGGGCCCCATTGTTCCCGTAAGGTGTCTTGATGAGGACCAGTGCAAAAGAGGCCAGTGCGATGTGTGTAGCGGATGCATTACAAGGCATGTGTGGAAGGAAACCCAGCAGTTGCTCGTGAATTATTATAACTCGGTGACCATCGCCGATTTGTGCGCGTTAGCCCGGAAGGAAGGCGTCACTCGGGATTTGGACCACAAGTATATGTACTTTATTTGACCTCCATGAGTCGATCAAGTGACCTTTTAATGATATCTGGAGTGTGTAAGAAACTGATTGATCCTGTCTTTTAAAATCTTGCCGCTACCTGGGTCTACGCGCCCGGTGAAAGCTTTCTCCCGTGGTTCCTCAAGCAATGAATGTCCTCAATAATTTTGGGAAGCCCGCTGTCCTTTTTTGGATGAATCCACACCACAAAGTCATTCCCTGTTGAACCATGATTAGCCCGAAGATTGGAGTTTGAATGATACGTTGGCTCTGTACGGCCATGTTGGTTTTTGGTATGTGTTCTTATTCAATATTTTCACCGAGTGGTGTTTTAGCCCAGAAACCCTTTCCGTCCCGACATTTGACTTACCTGGTGGTGTTTGATCCTGGCGGTCAGTCCGATCGTGAAGCCAGGCGTCAGCAGCCACTGCTAATGCAGTTGTTGGGACAGCCTGTGATTATCGAGTACAAGGTTGGAGCCGGAGGAGCGACTGGATGGAAATATTTTTCAAAGAAATCTCGAGCCGATGGACACACCTTTGCAGGTTTCAATTTACCGCACGTAATATTGCAGCCATCCCTTCAGAAAGTTGGCTATGCAACCGATGATCTGACCCCGATCGCTCTGTTTCAGCGAACCCCCATCGCTTTAGCGGTATTATCTGACAGCCCATTCAAGACGCTTGAGGATTTCATGGAAGCAGCCAGAAATTCACCGGGGAAGATGACGGTGGGAGGCTCATCCATTTACTCTGGTTCACATCTTGCTGCGCTCAGGATGCAGAAGATGCTTGATGTCAAAGTCAGCTACATCCCGTTCACCGGATCGTCGGCCCTAATGGCCGGATTCATGGGGGGCCACTTGGGCGCCTGTCTGGTAAATTCTGATGATCTGGCGTTACACAGGGATAAAATAAGGGCCCTGGCTTTTGCTACTGAACAGAGATTTTTCGCGTTTCCCCAAACGCCAACGTTCAGGGAACTCGGACATGATCTGATCGCTTCCGTTGAGAGAGGAGTGTGTGTGCCGTCCAGGACGCCAAAGGAAGTAGTGCTGAAACTGGAAAAGGTATTTCTGGAAGTGTTAAGCAACCCTCAGCTCCAGCTAGAAATGAAGAACTCCGGAAGCATACCTCTGGCCATGGGAGTTGATGAAACCCGGGAATACATGCAACAACTGAGCAACTCACTCAAGGAATTGATGACTGAGTTCAAATAGTCTCATGAAGTTTGGCGAGAACTGATGTTGATCCTGGTTGGGGTCATAAAGAGGATTGATCTTACTCGCCAGAGGCCCTCAAAAAGGACCTCTGGCCATGATCCTGATAGTAGAGTCTTTTTTTCAGTCTGTGAATTTCAGCATGTCAGGGTGTCGGTTCCTATCCCGAATCTTTCTTTCATGGCCTCGAAACGTTCGAGGTCGTATTCAGGAACAGTGGCCAGTTTTGGGTCCAGGGTGTCTTTATTGCGAAAGGACTGGAGGATATAGGGGGAATCAGAACCAATCACTCGCCTGATTTCTTCAAGGTGGCATTCCTCCACAAACCCCGGCAAGACCGTTGTCCTGAAAAAAAATTCAATCCCCGAGCTTTTGATCAAAGAAATGCTTCTTTCTATTTTTCTGACATCCGTTCTGATTCCCGCCACACTTGAATATATTCCTTCCTCAAGAGGCGCCTTTATGTCCATTGAAACCGCGTCTACCATTCCACGTTCGAGCAATCCTTCAAGAACATGAGGGTTTGATCCGTTGGTGTCGAGTTTCCTTCGGAATCCCAGCCGGCCGATCAATTCCAGGAGCCTTTCCAGGCGCGGATTTACTGTCGGCTCGCCACCGGTTACCGTGACACCGTCAATCCAGCCTTTCCTGTTCGTAAGATAGGAAATCATATCTTCAAGAGAATAATCCGGGACTTCCTGCGGTCGAAGGACCAGCATGGAATTGTGACACGCCGGGCACCTGAAATTACATCCACCAAGAAAAACCACCGAACACATCTTGCCAGGCCAATCCAGCATTGACAGAGGAATGAACCCCTTAATTCTGAATCCAAGATCTGCAATGCTTGATGACAATCCCATAGTCGCTTTCAGTCCTGTTTGATCTTAGCGCCAAAACCAGGCATTATTCAGAGCGGCCCGCAGTTGGAGTCACGCCCCATGTTCCTCAAAATATTGCGTTATGTTTTTTACGTCCGTAATGATCTCACATGATTCCGAGACCAATATGGGAAGCTTTTTTTCGGATAACGCAACGCACTCGTAATAGGCCAGCATAGCAAGAGCCTCGACATTTTCCTGATCCAGTTGCATCACCGTCAGATTCTCTACAGCCTTCAGATTGACATTGCTCTTTACGGTTTCACAGTCCCCGCATCCCTGCTTGGTGAAAAGATAGGTCATTGCATTCTCCATTCTATCTCGAGGATATCTTCGTATGTTGAACAGAATGTAACTGGAGGAGTCGGCCGGATTTTGGGGCTCGGCTACCTCCGGAGAGACATCTTTAAATGAAAACGTCATATTGAAAGATTGCGAAGCCTGTCTTTAAGCTCACCCTTCTTCCCTTTGTTCCAGCTTGCCACCTTGGTGAAGTAACCTGTAATCCTGGTTATTTGCTCAACCTGTTGCGAACCGCAGTATTGGCAGGATTCATGGAGTCCCCTACTGGTTCTTCCGCAACCCACACAGGTGGTCAGTTCAGGAGAGAAGGCAACCTGGTCATTTTGGGTCATCCTGAATGTTTTTATGACGAAGTTGGCAAGTGACTCGGCGCTGGGCCTGCTTTCTCCAAGCCAAATGTGAGTCAGTGAGCCGGCTTCGATCAGAGGGTGAAACAGGCCTTCCCTTTTTACTCTCTCGATTGCGTCTACAGGGGCCGAGACGTTATAAAGGGTTGAATTGGTGTAATAGATTTCATCGTGCGCCAAATCTCCCTTCACGACCGATTGCGCCTCCGGATAAAGCTTCATGTCAAGTTTGGCGAACCTGTAGGCTGTGCTCTCTGCCGGGGTCTGTTCCAGGACAAATCGCATGTTGTAAAATTGACTGAATTTTGCTGACGCCAGGTTCATGTGAGCAATTACCTTCAACCCAAACTTAACGGCTTCATCACTCTCGTGGAGTTCCTCGCCAGTGTGATACTGCACCATTTCATTTAGTCCCACCATGCCGATCAGGTAAGTGACCCTGTGCATTCTAAGGTACGATTCACCATCCCTGTCCATGCTCAATAGAGCCAGAGGCCCGGATTCTCCCAAGGCAAGAAGACGCTCAATGAAACGCTTCTTCTGTAGGTGGGCTTCCGTCGCCAATCTTATGGTGTCTGTCAATAACGAGAACAGTCTGGAGTCATCACCCTTGGCCTGATAAGCGATTCGAGGTAGGTTGATCGTGACATTCTGCATGGCTGAATACCGCATTTTCCAGGGATTCACGGCGTCCTCAAGGTCACTTTTCTCCAGCTTGAATGACAGGCGGCAACATTCTGATATCTTGGCGGTATCGCCTCGGTCGAATACAAAATAAGTATTGCCCTTTACTGCAGCCACATCGCAGATGTGGTGGAGAAATTCCTCGTGTCCGGGGGTCTTGAAAAATTTTTCAGTGATGTGAACAAGGGGCTTGGGGAAGAAGAAAGGCCTGCCGGCGCCGTCGCCCTCCCGGTAGATGTCAAAAAGTGTCCACACAAACTCCTGGGCCTCAGGAAGGTATTCTGAGTAGGTGTGCCCCGTGAATGCGCCTCCAGGGCCTATGGCAGGAACGTTCTCGAAATGCTTCGGCACTTCCCAGTACAGATTGATATCAGTAAAGATTGCCTGCCCACCCCGTGCAACCGCCTGCTGGGAGAATTCGAATATCAGCATCTGGGCAAGCTGCCTGATGTCCTTTTTGGGTAAACCCCTAAGATAGGGCGCAAAAAACAGATTGACTGCGTCCCATCCTATGGCCCCCGCAAAATGACTCTGCAGGGCCGCCGCAAATTTGACCATGTGAGCCAGAAGAACCTCAGGATGCTTTGCAGGCTTGGCCATTGCCAGGGAATTGGGCAGATTCAAACCGAATTTTTTGATGTACTCCAGGGATTGGCCCGAACAGTACGGCCTGTCTATGAAGCCGAGATCATGGAGGTGAATATCACCGCGCATGTGTGCGTCGCCGACCGCCTGATCAAAAACAGTCAGAAGGGCAAACTCTTTCTTTATATTCTCAGCCAACGTCAGATTGGTAGCCTCCGGACCATGCGGAACATTCGCATTTTCCTTGTTCGGTCTGGTGATGAGCTGGTCCACGTCGTAAAGCGGCGAGCCCAGGCGTGTGTGCAATCGCCGGTCAGCCTCCAATCCCCGCTCAAGAAGCTTGGCGTTGACCATCTCCCGAATCAGTGGAGCCGTTATAACCTTGATGCCGCTGCTCTTTATGTTGTTTTCGACCTCCAGCGCTATGTCCTCAGCCGTGCCCTCGTCCACAAATGTCTCTCGGAGTAACGCGTCGACAATCCGGCTGTGATCCCAGCCATCCATCGCCTCATTCGAAGTCCTAACAAACAACGCCATGTCCGTAGTCTCAGAACGACGAACAACGTCCCTCCTGAAATTCCTGAGTTCAGTAACACCAGCCATTGAATTCCCCTTCGCCGCACACCCGATGACATTAAGCATGATAATAAGAAGCCTTAGCCCAATCTGTTCATCAGCCTCAAATCCTTATGCTTAACTCCCGGCAATCATGCGTATAAAAATTATAGTACTAATAATGACTTTATATTAGAGCCTTAGCTCTATTTTATTAACTACGCTTGCCCTTGTCTTCCGCATCTACCCAGAAACTGACGTGTAACCTGATCCCCAACAATTCTTGAGGTAGATTATGTTGTGGAGGCAACTTGTAACTCCACAATATGTAGTGTGTCAAGAAAATAAACTTCGGCCTGAGGCCATCTGGGCATAGATGTCGATTATAACAGGTGATATTTTTAACATTAAGTATATTAATGAGTTATCTGTAAACTATGGACTTGATGATAAATATTGAAATGCCCATTGACGTTGGGGCTGACGCCATGGCTGAACGGCTCTACAGACACATTGGCTGAGGCGCCAACAGGCCATGTCATATATTTCTAAAAGAAATTATATAAAAAACAATTAGATATATTAAAATAATAAAGTTATTTGCGTTGGTTGGTCTCCCCTGTCTACCTTTTATTCCATTGATATTATCTTATAAAAGTAAATACATACCAGGCTGCTCCTTGCCAAGTCGATCTCCATATATAATGTTTTACTTTAAATATTGTTTATAACATTCCGATTGACATAGAGTTTTTTCTGTAGTATGTGCCTCATAGCGACAGGGAAGGAGGGATTATGAAACCCACCCGTCACAATCCCAAAAATCAGGAATCGC
>CALDNG010000482.1 GCA_937915285.1 uncultured Desulfomonile sp.
TCCTTTAACAAAAGATCTGGAACTGACCTATGTGGATGAGAATAATAAACTCCAGACCGAAACCTTTGATCTAGTGGTTCTAGCTGTTGGAATCAAACCTACCGAATCTGCCCTTGAGACATCGAGGATACTCGACATCAAACTGGACGCAGAGAATTTCTGTCAGACTACCACGTTTGATCCTGTGCAGACTTCCAGGGCCGGAATATTCGTAGCCGGGGCATTCCAGGCCCCCAAGGACATTCCGCAAACTGTAATGGAAGCCTCGTCTGCAGCAGGCGCTGCCATGAGCATGCTTGTGGAAGAGAGGAACACTCTGACGATTAAGAAGGAGCTTCCTCCTGAAAAGGACGTCACCGGTCAGGCCCCGAGAATCGGTGTATTTGTTTGCCGTTGCGGCATCAACATTGCCCAGACCGTTGATGTGCCTGGGGTGGTTGATTTGATCAAGGAACTTCCGGGTGTTGCCTACGCAGGTGAAAACCTGTTCACCTGTTCGCAGGATACTCAGGTTCAGATCAAACAGATAATACAGGATAATAATCTCAACAGGATAATCGTGGCATCCTGTACACCCAGGACCCACCTACCGCTATTCCAGGAAACAGCCAGGGAGGCCGGGCTCAACAAGTACCTGGTCGAGATGGCCAATATACGTGAGCATTGTTCCTGGGTACACATGTCAGAGAAAGAACTCGCAACCAATAAGGCTGTAGACCTGATTCGCATGGCGATAGCCAGAACAGGCAAACTAGAACAGGTACAGGACCAGCAATTACCTATGGTCCCGTGCGGTTTGGTCATTGGGGGTGGGGTCGCCGGAATGACGGCAGCCCTGAACCTTGCCGATCAGGGATTTGATGTTCATCTGCTTGAATCCACAGAGAAACTTGGGGGCAATGCCTGGAGGCTTTTCCACACTCTCAAGGGAGAACAGGTGCGGCCGTATCTTGAGAACCTGCTGGAGAAAGTAGAGAACGAACCCCGCATCAAGGTCTATTTCCAGGCGAAAATTGAAGATGTGGCCGGGTTCATCGGGGCCTTCAAGACGAAGATTTCTCAGCCCGGTCAGGAAGCAAAGGTCATAGACCACGGGGTTACCGTAATAGCTACTGGCGCCCATGAATGGAAGCCCGATGTTTATGGTTACGGCGCTGATCCCAGGGTAAAGACACAGCTTGAGTTCGCAAAGGCCCTGCATTCCAAGGACCCATCTGTATTAAATGCTGAAACCACGGTCTTCATACAGTGTGTAGGTTCACGTTGCGCAGAAAGGCCCTGGTGCTCCAAGGTCTGCTGCAATCACTCGGTAATGGATTCCATTGCCATTAAGGAGGCCAACCCTGCGGCCAAGGTTTTCGTGTTATACCGAGACATAAGGACCTTTGGACTGAATGAGCCTTACTACGAGAAAGCCCGCAGGCTCGGCGTAATTTTTGCCCAGTATGACGCTGAGACCCCACCGGTTGTCGAGATTGGCTCAAAGATTAGCGTCCGGCTAAAAGATAGGGTATTTGGCGGTGAGATGAAACTTTCGGCGGACAACCTGGTACTGGCGGCCGCCATAATTCCTGACGAATACAACAAGGAACTCTCCAGGCTTTACAAGATCTCTACGAACGAGGACGGTTATTTTCTGGAAGCCCACATGAAGCTCAGGCCGGTTGATTTCGCCACGGACGGAGTGTTTCTGGCAGGTCTGGCGCATTACCCGAAACCGCTTGATGAGACGATATCGCAGGCGGTAGCGGCAGGCGCTCATGCAGCTCAGACGCTCGCTCGAGGTTATGTGGAGGCTCCTGGCATGGTCTCGGTCGTTGACGCATTCCTATGCAGAGGTTGCGGGCGCTGCGTCGAAGTCTGTCCGTTCCATGCCCCGGAACTCGTTGAAACCAGTCCGGGTGTTTTCAAATCCGAGATCAACCCGGCGCTTTGTAAGGGCTGCGGAGCATGCGCAGTAGCATGCCCGACCGGAGCGGCGGCAATCAGGCATTTCAAGGATTATCAGATCACAGATATGATCGATGAGGCGATAGCGTGACAAATAACGCGATAGCATCCGGATTTTTTTGAGGACTACAGTTTATTGGGGCTCGGGCTAACCATTTGATTAGCAGAGAAAATGTCTGAATCGTTTTTGGATATATCTGGTTTTTATACAGCGGTCTTCCGTAATATTTAAGTTGCCGGAAGAAAAATCGGAGTTAACATGTCAGAAGAATTTGTTCCAAAAATCATAGCTTTCGCCTGCAACTGGTGTTCATACGCCGGCGCAGACCTCGCCGGTGTCGGTAGAATGCAGTATCCACCGAGCATAAGACTGATTCGTCTGATGTGCTCAGGTATGCTGGTTCCTTCCTACATACTGAAAGCCTTTGAAAAAGGGGCTGATGGCGTCCTGGTCACCGGTTGACACATCGGAGAATGTCATTACCTGGAAGGTAATGAAAAAGCTCTGAAAGTTTTGGACAAGACCCGAAAGATAATGAAGCTGTTGGGTATCGAGGATCAGAGGCTGCGCAAGGAATGGATATCAGCCTCCGAGGGGTCTCGTTTTGCGGAAACTGTCCGTGACTTCACGGAGGATATCAGGAAACTGGGCAAGAGCAAGATTGCCAGGACGGAGACAGCGGCATGAACCTCCCGGAGATTATTGATCACACTCAGGCCTATTACTGTCTTGACTGCGGTATCTGCACCGGCAGTTGCCCCGTGTCCAGGACGACTCCGGACTTCTCACCCCGTCTTATGGTGGAAAAGGTCCTGATAGAAGAGATAGAGAACCCGTTTGAGGACATTAACATATGGTCATGCCTCTCATGTGGCCAATGTTCGGAGAGATGCCCATCCAATATAGATTATCCTGAGTTTGTTCGGCTGGTGAGGGAAGAAGCGGTCCGCCTCGGCAAATCGGCCGTTCCTGCTCACAGGGGGCTCTTTCAGACAGTCATGCGGCTTCAATCCATGAATGTGAGACAGAGCAAAACCCAGTGGGCACGCGAGATTGGAAAAGTCTCGGAGTCGGGTGACACATATTTCTTCGTGGGATGTGCTCCGTTTTTCGATGTGGAATTCCACGATGACTGGGGGCTGGACATGATGGATAGCCCTAAAGGGGCGCTCAAGCTGATGAACTCAATAGGGATTGAGCCTGTAGTTCATGATGATGAGCGCTGTTGTGGACACGACCTCCTCTGGAACGGTGACAAGGCCAATTTTGCCAAACTGGCTCAGAAGAATGTCGAACTGATCAGGAAACTAGGCTGCAAGCGGGTGGTCTTTAGCTGTCCTGAAGGATACATGACATTCAACAAATATTATCCTGAAATTGTAGGGGAGCTTGGTTTCGAGACGGTTCATTTTTACGAACTGCTTGCTGCTGAAGCAGCCTCGGGAAAGGTTTCATTCTCGGAACTGGACGGTGTGTTCACCTATCATGATCCATGCCGTCTTGGCAGACAAGCGGGTATTTTTGACGCTCCGAGGAACCTTCTCACAAGCATACCGGGACTTGAACTCAAGGAGATGCCGCATAATCGCGAAAGCGGAATATGTTGTGGCACGAGCGCCTGGATGAATTGTTCAGCCTGTTCCAAGGCCATTCAGAAGAGCCGGCTTGAAGAGGCGGTTTCGGTCGGGGCTAATACGCTGGTTACTGCATGTCCGAAATGCCGCGCTCATCTGAGCTGCGCATTGCGTGACATGGAGTTGGACATAACCATCAAGGACATAAATACCCTGCTGGGCGAGCAATTAAAGGTTTAGGAAGCTCGCGGCGGAAACTGGATAATATTTAGTCTTGGATTTTGTCAGGTTATTATTGAAATCAATCGTTGGAGACAACCAAACAATAAGGGTGGTGTAGTGATGGCTTCTAAGGAAGTGTTAATCATCGGTGGCGGGATAGCCGGAATGCAGGCCGCTCTGGATCTGGGAGACATGGGAATCCAGGTTCACTTAGTCGAGAAAAACCCCAGCATCGGCGGAAAGATGGCGCAGCTCGACAAGACGTTCCCCACCAATGACTGCACTATATGAATTCTCTCGCCTAAATTGCTGGATGTCGGTCGACATCCCAAAGTCAATGTGCTGGCTTATAGTGAAGTTAGGGAATTCTCAGGTCAGATTGGTGATTTCAAGGTAAAGGTACTAAAAAAGGCACGCTACGTGGACTCATCCCGATGCACGGCCTGCGGCGCCTGCGCCGAGAAATGCCCGACAAAGGTTCCCAACGAATTCAACTTTGGTCTTGATGACAGGAAAGCCATATACAAGGACTATGCCCAGGGCATCCCTTCGGTTTACACAATCGACCCGGACAACTGTAAGGTCATACAAGGCGGCAAGTGCGGCGTCTGCGCCAAAGTGTGCCAGGCCAAGGCCGTCGATTACGAGCAAAAGGACTCGGAAGTCGAATTGAATGTAGCGGCGGTTATTGTTTCGACTGGATACGAGCTGTTTGACGCAACCCAGATCCCGGAATATGGATATGGAAAACTTCCGAATGTCATCTCATCGCTTGAGATGGAGCGACTTCTGAGCGCGGGTGGCCCGACGAAAGGTCATTTGACCAGACCTTCCACGTTACAGTTTGAAAAAAGATTGAAAGAAATCCCGAAGCTCATCAAAAAGGCTGAGAAATCAGAAGACTCCGACGAAAAGGTGAGACTCGGCGAAGAGGCGCAATGGCTTGAGGAACAGGTTCACAAGCATCACACAGCGAAGAAGCTCGGTTTCATACAGTGTGTGGGTTCACGTGACTTCAGGTTCCATAAATACTGTTCAAGCTATTGCTGCATGCACTCCATCAAGGAGGCCATCATCGCCCGTGAGCATGAGTCGTCCACAGAATCATTCATTTTCTACATGGATTTGCGAACGGTGGGCAAAGGGTTCGAGGAGTACAAGGTCCGGGGCGCCAAGGTTTCCGGTTTGAAGTATATTCGAGGACGTGTAGCCGAGATACTTCAGGACGAGGAATGTAATCCTGTTGTTTATTACGAGGACACGGAACAGCGCAAAGTGGTCGGAATGCCTCTGGACATGGTGATACTTGCCAATGCCTGTTCTCCTTCCAAGGGCATATCCGGGATATCGACACTCCTGGGTGTGGAACTCGACGAGAACGGCTTTGTCAAGACGCATCCGAACAAGCCACTGGACACCAGTGTTCCGGGAATTTACACATGCGGGTGCGCTCAGGGGCCGATAGATATACCGGAATCAGTGGCTCAGGCCAGCAGCGCAGCGGCCAGAGCGGCTGAAGTTGTAATGACGGGTGGAATGGCGCTGGCCGTTTAAGGGAGATATGTTTTGAAAGATAAAGCAAAACCCGACGTCCGTATTGGCGTTTTTGTCTGCGACTGCGGTTCTAACATCGCGGGCTACCTGGAGATGAAAGAACTGGTCGAATACTCCAAGACCCTTCCCAACGTGGTGTTCGTCCAGGAAAACCTTTATACATGCTCTGAGGGCGGAATAAACGAGATCAAACAGGCTATTCCGCGCCAGAATCTAAATCGCG
>CALDNG010000483.1 GCA_937915285.1 uncultured Desulfomonile sp.
CATCATCGGTCACTGGTATAAAGGCAAATCGGTTAATGACCGGTATGGTCGAATTTCGGACGCTGAACTTCTGAACGCTATAGACAAGATGACCTTCGATCATGGTGAAACCGAGATTATTGTTTCCGAGCCGAGAAAAACGGTTTTGAAAAAAAATGTTAAACGGATGTTAAACGGAGCCCCCTTTAAGGAAAAAGGCCGTGCACCTGCACGACCTAACTCATTGATTTCATTGGTAGGCGGGACTGGGCTTGAACCAGCGACCCCTGCCGTGTGAAGGCAGTGCTCTCCCACTGAGCTACCCGCCCGGGATTTGCAAAAATTAGCATGTTGTTGGCGTGTTTGTCAAATGGAGAAAAAGGGAACTAATAGACCCTCTTAATCGATGGGGCCCCACATTCGGTAACTAAACAAAAACATCAGAGAAAGTAGTCCCAAAAAACAAGCTTGCATTATTGTAGCTTTTTTATAGTATATTAAGGAGACTGAATGGGTGTAAAGGTGACACTTTTTTCCTGTCCTGGTGGATGATGAAGACGTAATCTGGCGGCAACAGGTCTCCGGAAAAAGATTTCCGGGTTAAATGTTCCTTTTCTTACTTGTTCATCTGTTGCTTGACTGTGAGGTCTAAAACCCGACGGCGAAGGCTGACAATCCGGCTAGGGGGTTTTTGGTGGCTATAAAAAACATACAGACAGCGCATCTTGTTCACGATCTCAAGAATCCGATCAACATCATAGAATCGGGAGCGAGGTCACTGATTGATAAACCTGACCGTTATGGCGTGCTCAATGCCAAACAGGAAAAAGTTATCAAAAGGATGCTTAGAAATGCGGTCCGTTTGAGGCATTTGACCAACAGCATGCTTGAGGTTGACATGGCCACACTTGGCATAGTCAACCACTCCCAGTGTCTACCGATGGAGATTTTGATGGGTTCGCTAGTCGAGGTGTTCGACCTTGTGGATCCTGCAGTTTCGGATGCCCTTGAGGAAGAGTCGGATCTGGAAAAAATCAGATCAATCCTCAAATCGCATGATGTTCACCTGGAGGCTGATCCTGGACATCTGGAAACGCCCATAACCACTGATGAGACTAAATTCAGTCTCATAATCACAAACCTGCTGTCCAACGCGTTCAAGTACAAGACCAAGAGCGTCTTTCTAAAGCTAAAAGTGGATGACGAGACCATGACGGTTTCAGTGCGTGATGACGGGCCAGGCATTCCTGACAATTATCATCAGCAGATATTCGACCAATATTTTCAGTGCGACAAGGTTGAAGGTTTTCCTGTCAGGGGGCATGGTCTCGGATTGGCCGGCGCTCAGGCCCTCGCTGACGCGCTGGGAGGAACCCTATCCTTATGTAGGGGAACCAAGGGCGCTGAGTTTGTTGTCACAGTAAAGTATCTCAAGAACCAGTAACAGGTCACTCATAGATACAATGCAGAGCCTGATAGCGCCCGTGGCTTTGAGCCTAAACGAATAGCCGTCTTTTTCGCGCCAGTCCAAATCCCCTCGGTCAAGTCTAATTGCGACTTCTAAGTTTCGACAATAGTCGCAGCAACTCAATGTAAAGCCACACTAGCGTGACCAGCAAACCGAAGGCGGCGTACCACTCCATGAACTTTGGAGAACCGACCTTTATTCCCGTTTCAATGAAATCGAAATCCAGGACTAGATTGAAGGCCGCTACACCGACCACCACCAGGGAAAACAGGATACCCATCCATCCATTGTCGTTAATCAGTGGGGCGTTGACTCCAAACAGGCTGAGCACGATTGAGAATAGGTAATACAAGGCAATCGCTCCAGTGGCTGCCACTATACCCATTTTCAGATTTTCCGTGACCTTCACAACCTGTGTTGTGTATGCCAAGAGCATGACAATCATTACTCCAAATGTTAACCCCACGGCCTGAATAGCAATCCCCGGATATTGCATCTCGAAAACGGCCGATATTCCTCCCAGAAACAGACCCTGCAGTATTGCGTATATCGGAGCTGTGTAAGGTGACCACTCCATTTTAAATACCGTGACCATGGCTACGATGAAACCTCCAAAGGCTCCCACCATGGAATACATGTAAACGGCCTGCGGTCCCTGTTCGGGATTTGCGAAAAACCTGGTCCACGTGAACAGGGCGCTCAACACAACTATCAGTGTCAACAGTCCTGTCTTGTTAATCGTGCCCTGCAGAGTCATAGCCCCTGCTTCAGTCCTTGATCGCCCTGCTTTTTCAAAGGTAGATGAGCCTAAAGCCGGGTTGCCGCTTCTCAGAGCTGACGCGTCCATGTTCGACCTCCTATGTCCCGTCCGTTATTACGCTATATTACACCAGGTAGATGTGATGTGAAATTATTTGGGTTCAGGCAATTGATTTTATTTTCTCGGACATGAGGCTTTCATTTTTCATGTCTGGCAATTATATATAGATTGACTGATTTTAGTCGACCATTTCCTGAAAGAGGGAAAATCATGAATAAATATGAATATGAAATAACTACGCATTCTTCTGAGCGATTCAAACAGGTCGTGTATTTTTGCACAGACAAGGGAGATTGTCGTGTGACCGAGGTACCGGCAGAAGAACCGGACGCCTTGGTGAGGATACTCAACGAGAGGGGCGCACTTGGCTGGGAACTGGTGCAGTTAATGTTCGGGAAAGAAGGGGTCATGGCCTGCTGGAAGAGGCTGATCACTGACTGAAGGGCAAAACTAAAGGGAGGT
>CALDNG010000484.1 GCA_937915285.1 uncultured Desulfomonile sp.
AGATATCCACTCGTGACTGGAGTTCAGACGTGTGCTCTTCCGATCTTTCCCAAATCATATTGCTCCAGATATGTGCTCAGATCTTTTGTCCATCTGGTTCGGTCACTTTCCATATATCTGCGCAAAAAACTCCCGTACAGTCCCTCTAACATGTATGGTGTGACTCTCTCGAGTTCACGAACGACCTTGGATGCTTTATCATCGGATAACATAAATTTGTCCTCCATGTTAAGATGATTTGCGGCACGCGCTATACAGATAATTTAGTAACGGACTTTTCGGAACACAAGATCTGACTCCGGATTCCGCCTGGCGGGCTGTTCGTTCAATAAATTCATTTCTGTTCATTTAGGATTCACATCAACGCTCAGAACGTGATATTCTGGGACTTTTGATCATTCCCGAAATCAGAAAGGATCCGTCATTGATCAAGCGCTACACTAGAGAAAAGATGGGCAGGATATGGGAGCCATCCAACAGGTATCAGAAGTGGTTGGACATTGAGTTGGCGGTGTGTGAGGCCTGGACTCAAAGGGGAGTAATTCCACCTGAGAGCATGGGGAGAATTCGGTCCAAGGCGGCATTTGATGTAGATCGCATAGATGAAATAGAAAAAATCACCCGTCACGACGTGATCGCTTTTACCACGAGCGTGGCCGAATTTGTTGGAGAGGACTCCAGGTTCATCCATCGAGGTCTGACTTCGTATGATGTCGTGGATACGGCGCTTTCACTTTTATTGAGGGAGGCCGGCCTATTGATTCGTGACGGGCTCGTCGGTCTTCTCGATGCCTTAAAAACAAGGGCCCTGGAACACAAGGACACACCGATGGTAGGCAGATCGCATGGAATTCATGCCGAGCCGATTACTTTCGGACTTAAGCTGGCTTTGTTTTACTGCGAGATTCAAAGGAACCTGAAACGCTGGGATGCCGCGATAGAAACAATTTCAGTAGGCAAGATATCCGGAGCTGTCGGTACATTTGCCCATTTGGATCCAGAAATGGAAGAAGACATTCTGTCGCGGGTGGGACTGAGAGCAGCAGAAGTCTCCAATCAGGTCATCCAGAGGGATCGGCACGCGGAGTATTTCACTACCCTGGCAGTTATAGCTACCAGCCTCGAAAAAATAGCTCTGGAAATTCGCGGACTTCAGAGAACAGAAGTTAGTGAGGTAGAGGAATATTTCCATAAAGGGCAAAAGGGCTCATCCGCCATGCCCCATAAAAGAAACCCTGTCCTCACCGAGAATATCTGCGGACTGGCTAGAATTATAAGAGCGAATGCAATAGCTGCAATGGAAAATGTACCACTCTGGCACGAAAGAGACATTTCTCACTCATCTGTCGAAAGAGTCATAGCGCCGGATTCTACAATACTGGCTGATTTTATCATTGACAGGCTCACTTTTGTCATACGGAACATGAGGGTTTTTGACGATCAGATGCTGAAAAACCTCGAAAGCGGCCGGGGGCTCATATTCTCTGAGTCCATCCTTATCAAGCTTGTGGACAAGGGGTTAACCAGGGAGGCCGCTTACACAATAGTGCAGAGAAACGCCATGAACGCATGGGAAAACGGTCTGGAATTCAAAGAGGCTCTGCTGTCTGATAATGAATTGACGGAAATATTGACCAGACAGGAAATCGAAAGCTCATTTGACCTCAAGAATGCTCTGCGATGGACCGATTCGATCTTCAAAAGAGTTTTTGGTTAAACCTAACGACATGAGTGAATTTGGTGATTGTGATCCAGCAATTCCTATGTCATGGACTGAAGGTTGATATCTTGCGTCAGCGTCAGAGTCCTGAGCGGAAGCTGAGGCTGTAGCCTCGGCTTCACTTTTAACGGTCCGCCGTAGAATCCGACCCTAAAAAAATAAAAACTTATAAATAGATAAAAAAATTATTTAACATTAAAAATAAATCATGATATGAACAAGGCCCGTTAGTTAGAGTCAATATAGCTTGTTACTATGCTATATTAAGGGCCGAAGCTAATGTATACTATGTGGCTAGAAGCAGACGGATGCCCAAAGAAAATCTGCGCCTATAAACTTTCGTGGAACCAAACAGATAATCAAGTTACTTAATTTAGTAGTATAATCTGAAACTCATATCCACAGACTACATCCCTATCAGTTGATATGGATGCGACTTTCCGCTAAAGGCCAGTGCAATTCAGTCCGATCCTTCAGGACGGGATTAGGGACCTGAGAAAGATCAGTTAAGCACGATTAGGAGAATGATACCATGAATGTCGGAGAAATCTGGTCCTCACTGACTGAAAAATTCCAGCGATCTGACCGTATGCTCAAGGGTAATGTTCGCTACAAGGAAGCCCCACCCATTCCATCTCATAAGGCCAAGGTTCACCGTGGCTATTCCGTGGTGGTGATCGGGAGCACGGGAAAATCCAGGCAATATGACGCTTCTGCTAGCACTACCGGCGTGCTGATCGGTTTGGTGTCTTTGACCTTGGTTTTTGCCGTAATTGGACTGGTTGGCGCAGGCAAGTTCATCTTCTCAGGTTCAGCCAAAACTACCCAGGACGCCGCAATAACGGAAAAACTGAGCGCACTGCAGGAGGAACTCAGGAACAAGGAAGTTGCCCTAGCCGTGTATGAGAACCGAATGAAGGAGCAAGGGTCATTAAGCGCTCAGGACCGAAGCCCCCGTGATTTCGATCAGGCCTCAGGCGCTTCAGATACAAAAAGCCACCAGTCTTTCAAAGGGGCCATTGACGCTTCAGTTGCTTCTGTAAATCCAACTGAAAAACTGGATGGCGCCTTTGACACCTCCATGGCTGAAACGGATCCCAAGGTTGATTCAAAAACATCCAAAGGGCCTCTCAAATCCGAAGCTTCGTCCAGGACAACCAAAACTCAGTCAGAGAAAGTAGCGGCGGTTGATCCGTCACGCGATTCGAATCCTTTGGTAAATTTCAACACCCAGGATGTGACAATAGCCCCGGAAACACCTGGCTCGGGAACTCTCAGTTTCAGGCTCGTCAAGGATAATCCCAATGTTCTGTTTTCCGGTTATCTCTTTGTCTTCGTAGAAATGGAAGACAAACGAGGGGAGAACAAAATCTATGTTTACCCGGACAAGGCGAGATTGGGAGAAGGGGACCTGCCCTCGGATTACAAAGAGGGTGAGAGTATCTCATTCAAGTACAACTCGCGTGTTGAGTTGCCATTCGGTGATATTCGTCCCGGCGCGTCTCTGGCTAGGGTGTCAATATTATTGTACGGTGAGAACGGCAAAATACTGTTCCAGAGGGGATTTGAGAAAAAAGAACTGAGCGTTGTTTCTGCCCAAGCCGTCAAACCCGATTCCTCGCGACAGAAGACAGCGGCTGAAAAGAGACGACCGCTTTAAGCATGTCCTGGGATGAAATGTCTTGCAAACACTACTATAACAACGGCCGATCCCTGGGTGTAGCCGTGATAGGCAGGATCAATAAATTTAGCTGATCCGCGATATCCTGTTGGATGCATCCACGAAAACATTTCGGGAGTGGTGATTTCTACATTCGGCGTCATCAAGATGGACATAGGAACAGATTATGACGAGGTCTTTGACCGAAACCTTTCGGGCAGCCGCACCATTGAGGCAGATGACACCAGAACCTGCTTCACCGTTTATGACGTAGGTGGTAAACCGTTCGCCATTTGAAACGTTGTAAATGTGAACCTGCTCATATTCTATCAGATCGGCTTCCCGCATGAGGTCGGAATCGATCGTCACACTCCCTTCATAATCAACACACGCGCCCGTAACCGTAGCACGATGGATCTTTGATTTGAGCATCACGCGTTGCATTTCAAGTCTCCGAAAAAACAGCATCTATTAACTGGACATGCGCTCCACCAATAATTGTGAAGCTGATAGTAAACTCCCGGATCGTAATCATTCCCCCAGCGTCATGTTGTCTATTAACCGTACATTTCCAATTCTGACAGCCAGGACAGCGACCGAATCACTATTGGCCT
>CALDNG010000485.1 GCA_937915285.1 uncultured Desulfomonile sp.
TTGCTGTTAAATATCATAATATCAGGATGTTGTGCCAATTAGAGACTTGGCAAATTCGGGAGCGTCGGGCTAAGTCCGACAAGCTCCTAGGCGCTGATTTTGTACCTGAAATGTTTGAACATGTCGCCTGCTTCAACGAGGATGAAGAGCGGATTGAAATGCAACTGAAGCCCAAAAAAGACATTTTGGTGAGGCTGACGCAGGTCGAAACCTCGTTTCATATCAGGCGAGGAGAAACCATCATGACCGAGATCTGTCGGAAGTTCAGGAAACCCAGTGTAGAAGAAATGTTCGGTAAGGCCGGGATGCGAGTCAGCAAATGGTTTACTGACCAAAGGGGTTGGTTCTCCCTGGTAGAGGCGGTATCATGCTCTTCTCCGTGATGATCAGCCATCACGTATTAAGCTATTTCAGCTACCGATTCACCGATCAACAGACAGATTGAGTCAAAAATCCTGCAGTGTGCTTTACAGTCTCACATAAGCCAATATAGTTATTGCTCAAAAGCAGCAGACAGTTGTATAGTCTAAAGTCTGCCGGTATTCGGGGTTGAACGGATTCATCAGCCAGCCATTATCCTCCTGGGGCATGTTTCCAATAGGCGATCGAATTATCAAGGCTTAGCTGGACGAAAGGGACTAGTTTAGTCTACCGTCTGGAAGTGGAGTCCCTGCGGAAATTTATCACGGGAATCCATGCTAATCTTTTTTATATTGTTTGAGGGCTGGCTTGTTGGACCATAACCTGACTGGTCTTGGGCTGTTTGAGGTTTAAATAGTGTCGGTCACACATCTGTTCCTGGCTCTTGCGCCAATTCTCATCATCCTCTTTGCGCTTATAGTCTTCAGGCAAGCGGCTGATTTGAGCGCCCTAATTGGTTGGGCTGCTGTCTCTGCCATAGCCTTCCTTTTCTTTCACACCTCATTAGAAGTTATACTGAGATCCACACTTTCAGGAATGGTTAGGTCGTTTTCAGTCTCTCTCATAGTGGCAATGTCACTGCTTCAGATGGCCTATATGGAGCGGACCGGGGCGCTGCAAAGGATCATTGTTTTCCTGAAAACGCTGTCGAGTGAAAACCGGGCCATCGAAATAATGATGATCAACATTGGTTTTGGAACACTTATGGTTGCAGTCGGCGCAACCCCGGTTTCCATACTGCCTCCAATACTTCTTGCGCTGGGCTATTCCACTCGAACCGCCATAGCATTGCCGGCAATAGGTTATGACTCGCTTTGCACCTATGCGCTGCTGGGGGCCCCGATAGTAATATTTGTTGACATAGCCAACAGTTTCCTGGGGAAAGGCTCCGAAATAAGTTTGCGTGAGGCAGGGACCATTTTTTGTGTTTTCCTTCCGGTAGTATCCACAATGATAGGGTTTTGCATGCTGTGGATAGTGGGAAGGATGGAAATGGTTCGCCAAGGATGGTTCCCTTGTATCCTCACCGGAGCCGTGATTGGGCTAGTGTCATACATCACCAACCAATACGATAACCTTGTTGTGCTTACGGGCGTTATTGCAGGCATGGCAGTTATTGCGGCAATGGCCGGTCTACTTTTGCTTTCAGGTAAACAACTTATGGACAGAAGTCGGCTTACTCCCGATGATGTCAAAGTGGAGAGTTCTTTTGAACTCTGGAGGGCCCTGACTCCATGGCTGTTTCTGGTAGGATTAATCCTTGCGCTGAATGTCCCGAAGGAGTCCTTCGACTATCTTTACAGAAGCCTGAAGATGCCTATAGAGGGACTTACAGCGGATGGTAAGTCTCTGGATACCCGCGCTTTGTGGCAGGCTTACACCTGGATCCTTGTTAGCACACTACTCTCAATTCCTTTTATCAGGCCAACCGGAGCCCAGATTTCAGCTAGCCTCAAGACCTGGCTCAAGCGTGCCCCTAGACCTGTTTTTGCCGCCGCCGTTTTTTTCTCCATCGGCGAAATAATGAATATGTCCGGCTTTGATATGGAGAATCAGAAATTTGTTACTTCCAGCATGATAAAGGTACTGGCGGACTATTCGGCATACTTCTTTGCGGACTACTATGGAGTAGTGGTCAGCTTCATAGGCCTTTTCGGAGGTTTCATAACCGGAAGTGAAGCGTCAACCATCGCAATGTTCGCGAAATACACGCTTTCCACCGGACAAAATCTGGGACTGCCATTAATGGGGCTGATTGTATTAACAGCAGGCCTAGCGTTTGGTGGCGGGCTGGCAAGTGTCATATCTCCTGCAAAACTACAGAACGCCGCCGCTGCAATTGATAGAATAGGCGAAGAGAGCGGTGTCATTCGCCTGGCTTTTGTTTTTTCTCTTACGCTCACATCAATAACAGCACTTTTTGTTGTGCTTATGATGAAGTATTACGGGCTATGAGAATGGACAATAACAACGGATGGCATGGAATAGATAAAATCTAATATCAATTCGGATTTCTTTTAAACAATACAAGACAAACGATCCAAGAGGAATAATTATGTTAATTACGGAAATGTTAGCCAATAACGCCAGGATATATCCCGAGGAAACCGCCCTTGTAGAGCTTGAGCCTGCCAAAGGCAAGCGATCGGAGATAAGCTGGAAGATGTTTGATGAAAATGCCAATAGACTATGCGACGCATTGATCAGAAACGGAATCAGCAAGGGCGATACCGTCGTTCATCTCAACAAGAACTGCTTGGAATGGCTCCCGATCTATTTTGGAATTTTGAGGACAGGCGCCTGGGTTGTGCCACTGAATTTCAGGTTTGATCCGAATTCGGTAAAGAACTGCGTGCAGGTGGCCGGAGCAAAGGTGTTCTTTTTTGGAACTGATTTTGTGGATCATGCCAACTTGGTCAGGGACAGTTCGAGGGATGTGAAAATATTTGTTTTTGTAGGGCCTCCAGAAATGAAGCCGGATTATGCCATACTGTATGAGGACTTTCTGGGCTCGGGTGAAAATGTTGTTCATGAGATTGAATTGCAACTGTCTGATCCCGCCGGTCTTTATTTTACCTCCGGAACTACAGGTAATCCCAAGGCCGTACTCTTGACTCAAGGCAATCTTCAGAGCGCTTGTTATGCTGAGAGAGAGCACCATCACCAGACCCATGAGGACAATTTCCTGTGCATCCCGCCTTTGTACCATACCGGGGCCAAGATGCACTGGTTCGGTAACCTGCTGGTAGGGGCCAAGGCTGTTATACTAAAGGGCGTAGATCCTCGTTCAATACTAAAGGCTGTTTCGGATGAGAAAGTCACGATAGTATGGTTGCTTGTTCCGTGGGCGCTCGACATCCTCTTTGCACTGGAAAACGGTGACCTGAAGCTGGAAGATTATGACCTTGGTAGCTGGAGGCTTATGCACATCGGTGCACAGCCTGTGCCTCCAAGCCTTGTGCGGGAATGGAAAAAGGTTTTTCCGCATCATCAGTATGATACCAATTATGGTCTTACCGAATGCACAGGTCCAGGATGTGTTCACCTGGGAATGGACAACATCCACAAGGTTGGGGCAATTGGCCTTCCTGGACGTGGCTGGGAAACCAGGATAGTGGATTCTGATGTTAAAGACGTCAAATCGGGTGAGGTCGGAGAATTGGCCCTCAAGGGTCCAGGGGTCATGAGAGAATATTTCAGGAATCCAGGGGCGACAGAAATGGTCATGAAGGATGACTGGCTACTGACAGGTGATATGGCTCGTCAGGACGAAGAAGGATTTATCTGGCTGGTGGACAGGAAAAAGGATGTAATCATAATGGGTGGTGAAAATATATTCCCTGTTGAAATAGAGAGTTTCCTGCAATCCCACCCGCAGATTCAGGATGTTGCCGTCATAGGCATCCCGAATGAGCGTTTGGGGGAGATTCCTGTCGCCGTAGTTGAGGCTAAACAGGGGCAGAACCTTACCCAGGAAGATGTTAATGAGTTTTGCAAGAGTCTACCGAGGTACAAGAGACCGCGAAGCATATACCTGGCCGATGTTCCCAGGAATGAAACCGGTAAAATAGAAAAACCCAGGTTACGAAAAATGTATGGGGTCAAGGCCTAGAAAAGCGATTTAAAATGTTCATGATATTTTAGAGGATAAACATGAAATTACTGCTATTTTTCCTGTTATTCCTGATAGCGGTCATAGCCTTCGTCGAAGATCTGGAAACGGCTAAATGGATTTTCATTTTTGGAGGGGCCGTTTTATTCCTTATCCCGGTTTTTAACCTCGGAAAGGATTTTCTTCGATTCAGGGTTTGCAACCATTGCAGTCAAAGGATACCGAGGGACGCCGCTGTCTGTCATCACTGCGGTAAGGAGCAATAGGATGCCCCTGAACATGCCCGGGCGCCCTGACTTATGATTTTTTACCGGCTTAGTGTCTGACAGTTTTGCCTGCATCAGTCATGGCGTAAGGTCTAGCTGGATATTGTAGTTCTTTTAGCCTGTTCACCTCCAATATCGAGAAGTTTGTTCAAAGAGCCGCTCAGATCTAGAGATATCCGGCGCATTATTATGGAGATGGCCTTGCCGTTGACTCCTCGTCGCTGAAGCTTGCCTTCCAGAGTCAATACCTGGCTTGTGAGAATAGTTCTTGCGAACCGTTTTTGGACATTCTCAAAGACTACCACATCAAAAAGGCCGGACTCATCTTCGAGAGTAAGGAACATTACACGCTTGCCCGATTTTGTCGGAGGGGTATGGTAGATGATCTGCAATCCTGTGAGCCGAACCATGTCATCTGTTCTCAATCGGCGCAGGTCAGAAGCCTTTATTATCCCCCGTTTATTTAATACGGGCCTGACAGCAGCCAGAGGGTGGGCATGGCAAAATATCTTCATCGTATTAACTTCATTTCGGATTCTTGAAACATCCAATCTAAAATATCCAGCCATTTCTGCTAAACCTCAAATAAATGGTTATTAACATGAACACTGTAAGAAAAGCCTGTCCCAAACAGTCAATCCAAGCATAGAGACCAAATGGTCTCATTGCAAGAAAATTCTGCCTTCACAGTGCATTTTTGATAAGATTGTATTATCTCATTTTAAAAGGGCCCAGAATCAGAAGTCTTTAAGAAGGTGAGAAAACGATGTCTTTTGACAACACTAAGGTATCCGAGTTCCTGGAGGCCGTTGGGATCTATGAGGAGCCGTTCGGAATCTATTATACCGACGAGGCGCCACCGGACTCAATCATGCCCAAAAGGGGCGATTTGCCGAACATAGAAATCGAGGCCAGAGGTGAAGTGGACTGGAGATCTCTGCACGAGAATTTTTCCTGTGTGGTGGGAGTGTTATGGCGTGCCAGGAAAAAGAAAGCGCCTGCCTGTTTTGACAGTGAACATTTCGGATGCTTGGGCGGAGCCTTCTACCTGGGTTATTTAAGGCCTCAACTCGAAACCATAATTCATTACGTGTCTACCGGAATACCCGGGAGACTGGAGGGCGAGCATTATCTGGAATCCCCGGAGGTCATGCGTGATTTCCTTCACATGATTGATCCAAGGCCTGCTCCACGCCGTTTCTGTGTTATGAAGCCGTTGAGCCAGTTTACGGTATCCGAACATCCTGAGGTCGTGGTTTTTTTTGCAAGGGCTGAGGCTATATCGGGACTGAATCAAATGGCGACATTTGTGACGAATGACTTTGAGGCGTCTATGTCTCCATTTGGGGCGGGCTGCTCCAGCATACTGACATGGCCATTGAAATACCTTGGGGATGGTAAGCTCAAGGCAGTGGTTGGTGGCTGGGACCCATCAGACAGGAAATTCCTGAAACCGGACGAGCTGACCTTTGCCATGCCCACGGAGATGTTTGACAGGATGGTAAGCCGATGGCGTGAATCTTTTCTTGCTCGGGAGGCCTGGGCGCATGTGAAAAAGAAAATAGAGAAAAGCCGTGCCGCCTGGGGAGAGGATCATTAGAATTCCGGTCTGCCATCAGAAAAAAACCGGCATCATGACTGACATGAAGCGGACCACTGTAAGGCTTATCCAAAGCAGGCTATACGTGCGATTTGCGTCCTTTTTGCTCCAGTATCCTCAGGCTCTTGCGCTCACCCATAGCTATGAGGGTGTCGCCCTCCTCGATTGTGGCGCTTGGGCCTGGGTTAAACACCATTTTTCCGTGAGTTTTCTTTATGGCTATTATGATGAGGTTAAGGTCTCTGCGGATATCGGTTTCCACTAGCGATTTACCGCAATAAACCGAGTCGTTGGTTATGCTTACCTCCTCAAGCTCAATATTCATGTCCCGGTAATCCATAGCCACTTCAAGGAAGTTCATTACCTCGGGCTTTAGAATGCCCATAACCATCCTCATTCCGCCGACCTGGTATGGACTGATGACACGATTGGCTCCGGCCCGTAACAATTTCTTGTGGGCGCTTTCCTCACCCGCTCTGGCTATGATTTCGAGATCCGAGTTAAGTTCCCTGGCCGACAACACCACGTAAACATTCGCAGCGTCCGAGTTCAGCACAGAAACAAGGCCTCTGGCCGATTTTATATTTGCTGAGATAAGCACCTCTTCTTCCGTAGCGTTTCCAGGGGCCAGATGATAACCTTGGTCGATAATCTTTAACTGGGCCTCTGGGGCATTTTCGATCACAACAAAAGGTATTCCGCGAGCATGGAACTGGTGACAGACGTAAGCCCCCATTCTTCCAAAACCACATACCACAAAATGACCGGTGGTCTTTTCGATTGCCTTCATCGAACGCCGCCTCGTAATTATTTTTTCAACCTCACCCTCAATGAGCATCCTACTTCCGGTGATGAGAACGTAACCAACCACTCCGAACCCTATGAATATTAGAAATATCGTGAATACTCTTCCCCATTCTCCGAGTGGATGAACTTCCTGATATCCTATTGAGCCTATAGTTATGACTGTCATGTAAAGTCCGTCGAGAAAGGTCCAGCCCTCAAGATACATATATCCTAGGGTTCCAACCACTATGACGGCAAATAGCCCGACCACGGAACGTATTACGAGATTCTGGGACATAAGTTTAAAGGCTCCGATAAATCGAACTCATTTTAAAGAGAAAAGTTTCCGGAGAAATCAATTCAAAAGGTCGATTTTATTGGCGTGAAGTCTGCTAACTTTCATATTAGGGAGTTAATTTATACTGTAATATACATCAATTCAGTCCAAGTTGTGGTATGGAAATTAACCATGCCTCGCATACAGTTGAAATAGGGGGCGACAGAAGCTATTCTGGCATTTATTTGACCTGTGAAGAGCGTGAAAATGATCAGTTCTAATCGCTAGTGGAGACCAGATCGATGAAAGTAGCCTTTGATATAGATGGTGTAGTTTTAAGATCCATAGACGTAATTCTGTCTCACATAAACGAGTCTACCGGGGCCAATTTCAGTCCGGAAGAACTCGTGGGGTGGGACCTGGAGCCTTTGGGGCTGACGGTTGAGGCTCTTCGTGAGTCGGCAAGACACATGTTCAGCCGAGAATATATTGAGCCGTACGAAGGCGCAGTGAATGTGCTGTGGGAGATACATGACAGAACCCGGCGCCCACTCCTTTTCATCACCGGTCGCAATGATCCTGACACGGCGCGCAGGCAGCTTGAATCGCTTGACTGGCCTGGGAAAATGCCGGAGATGATAGTGACCGGTGGGGATCGTGACAAGAGATTTTACCTAAAACAGACCGGCGCCGGCTTCATCATAGAAGACGACGAGCTTCATCTCGGCGACTATCTCGCGGAAGGCATAGGCGTTGGACTCATGATTCAGCCTTGGAACAGGAACTGCCGGATACCGGTTACGTGCAAGTTTGACAAATGGGCCGATATAAGGGAATGGTATGTAGAGGGCGTATGCGGGTAAAATTTGTTAAACAGGACAGGTTGATTCGATTGAGAGGAAAATGAAATGAGTTTTCTTGGAAAACTTTGGACCAGGATAAAGGGTATGTTCATAAACGCTGGCGATGACGTTGTATCGTCGAGCCCCGAAGCTATACGGGCTACTTATGCTGCGGCCATAGACGAGTCCAAGAAACGCTACCTGGAAATGGAAAAAGCGGTAGCCTTACTTGCACGTGAGCGCGAAAAAACCGAACAGACACTCAAGGATCTTGCCCGCGAGGAGACTGAAATAAGGAGTCGCCTTGATGGGGCTCTGGCTGCTGCAGAATCAGACCCCGCAAACCCGTTGCACCGTGAAGCAGGCGCCAGATACCTGACACGTTTACAAGAGATTGATGAGAAAGAGGCGCTCCTGGCCCAGGAACTGGAATCACAGAAAAACAAGATTGAAGATTACAAGACAAGGCTCAGGTCGTTCAGCGACGAAATAGAGAAGCTCAAAAAAGAGCAGGGCGAAATGATCGCTGAATTTGTGTCCACCCAGCAGGTGATCCAGCTTGAGTCACGCCTGCGAGGTTTGGCTGAGTCTTCGGTTGATGAATCCATAGTGACGATCAGGGAAAAGGTTTCCGCAATGAGAACACAGGCTAGGATCGCTACCGAAATGAGGCAGTCCGGCAAGGAGCAGGTCGATGATAGCTATCACAGGTTGGGAGCCAAAAAGCAGGCTGAAGACCGGTTTGACCAACTCCTGCAGGCGCGTTCAAAACAGCCGGCGGTCTCAGAGAAGACCAGAGATCTTGGTTGAGCCTTGATTCAAGCAGGAACACGCGGGAGCTATAGCTGTAAACAATATGAGCGAAAGGATTCCAAAGGCGCCAAAATTTGCCCAGAAAATAATCGATAGGTATCTGTCGTCACAGTCTACGGCCTTTGTGATTTACGGAAATACAAAAGACATATATCCACTTGAAGATGGACGATATGCTCACCTGGTAGACTTCCTGATTGACTCACTCATCAAACCCTCCAAACCGTCAGCTCCCAAGATGGTGATAATTTATGATCCAGTCGAAGGGTTTCGATTCCACGATCCTGAGGACAGACAATTCTTGTCAGACAGGATAGGTGATGAGCGCCTCTCCAAACTGATGACTGCATCCAGGTCCGACATAGTTACTGCTCTGGACACCCTGAGGCATTTGATGAATCTGGACGCCTTGGACTTCACGCTTCAAAAAGGCCCTCTAAAGCCGATGGCCGTTATCATAAATCATGCGGAGGCGGTAGCTCCGGCCGAGGTATACTCGTCTATGTCAGATTCTGACAGGCTGAAAGTGATTACCCTCGAGAACTGGCTCTCCGAAGAGCGATTCGTTGTCTCGAACAACATAGTGTTCCTGATCAGTGAGACATTGAGTGAGGTGAACGCAAGGATAGTGGAATTACCCTACGTGTCTGCAATCAACATTGAGCGACCATCGGCCGACGAGCGGCGTTCTTTCCTAATGAATCTGGCCGGGCACGAGTCGGCCATCTGCCCGACAGACGTGGAACAGTTGACATTCAGTTCAGCAGGCCTGACCCTACTTTCCATAAGGCAGCTTGTTAATCAGGCCATCTACCGTGGATCAACGGTTAATCCGCCACAAATATTTGAGAAGGCCAGGGAAATAATAGAAAAGGAACTCGAGGGCCATGTAAGTTTCCTTGATCTTGATTACGGGTTCGAGAGAGTCCTGGGAGCCACGGCCCTGATAAAACATCTGAGAGAGCTGGGGACATTTTTAAATGGCTCTGATCCTGAACTCATGCCTGTGGGTATACTGGCGCCTGGCGCCAATGGAGTGGGAAAAACCTTCATATTCAAGGCCTTTGCAAAGGAATGCGGTTGGATTGCAGTAGAGCTGAAAAATGTACGCGGACAATATGTGGGGCAGACTGAGAGTAATTGGGAAAGGATACGATCAGCGCTTGAGGCCATGGGAAAGGTAATGGTCTTCTATGATGAAGCTGACACTGAAATTGGGGGAAGGGGGCCTCAAAGCCACGAAGTAGACAGGCGACTTTTCGGAGCCATGCTCAAGATGATGTCGGATCCCAAGAACAGGGGGAGGATTGTGTGGATCATCATCACTGCGCGTCCTGACCGGCTTGAGCCAGATATCAAGAGATCCGGACGAGCAGGTGAGCACATCCCCGTATTTGATGTACACGGTCAGGAGCGTCCAGGCTATGTCAGGTCGGTCTTTCTCAGAGCAGGTATTGATATCGAAGATTTAACGCCCGATTTGAGGTCCAGAATCTTCAAAATGACCGCAAAATATTATCCTGCCGATTTTGACCATTTGATCACTGAATTAAAGCGCAGGGAATTCCTTGATGGAAATATAGGTCCTGAGACAATAATTGATGAAATAAACAACTTCATGCCGTCAGACATATCCAAACAACGTGATTTCCAGGAGTTATTGGCCGCGCTGGAATGCACGTCCAGAAGATTGCTTCCCGAAAGATATGCCAACACACCCCGTGAGTTTCTGGAGCAGCAACTCGAGGAGTTCAGGGCATCGATGAGAGGCCGGGCATGATCATTCTGGGCATAGAGACATCCTGTGATGAAACATCCGCTGCCATTACGGTGGACTCCTCTCGTTTGTTATCGAATGTAGTTGTATCGCAAATAGACGTTCATAAGCAGTACGGCGGTGTAGTGCCTGAACTGGCTTCACGCAAACACATTGAATCTGTTTCCTGGGTCATTTCGCAGGCTTTCGAGCAGTCGGGGCTGGGGCCTCAGGATATCGACTGCATCGGAGTGACCCGAGGTCCAGGACTGATAGGCTCCTTGCTCGTAGGGGTAGGGGTGGCCAAATCCATGGCGATGGCCCTCGATAGACCCGTGTACGGTGTGAATCACTTACATGGCCACCTCTTTGCGGCTTTCCTTGAGAGAAGTGACCTGG
The DNA here is from genome assembly GCA_937915285.1 of uncultured Desulfomonile sp. Classification (GTDB taxonomy): domain Bacteria; phylum Desulfobacterota; class Desulfomonilia; order Desulfomonilales; family Desulfomonilaceae; genus CAITZA01. Next base: position 10,773 of record CALDNG010000485.1, read on the forward strand.
AATTCCCGTTTGTAGGGATGGTTGTCTCGGGTGGTCACACAACAATATTCAAAGTCAACTCGGTCACCAATATAGAGGTGATGGGCAAAACCCGAGATGACGCTGCTGGAGAGGCTTTTGACAAGGTGGCCAAGCTTCTTGGTTTGGGGTATCCGGGAGGATCAATAATTGAGAAAATGGCCGCTGAATCGGATTCAGATGGCATCAGGTTGCCCAGAGCCCTCATGGAAAAGAATAATCTGGATTTTTCATTTTCCGGACTTAAGACGGCCGTATTAAAAAAATCCGAGGAGATATTCGGGGTAAAACGAAAAGACAATATTCCGGGTAGTTTTCACGCTCTGGCTTACGACAAGGATGATCCTGAGGTGGACAGGAACCTCAAGCGAATTTGCCGGGCATTTCAGGATGCGGTCCTGGATGTGCTCGTTACCAAAGGGTTGTGGGCCGCTCAAAGTATGAAGGCCCATAAACTGGTCGTTTGTGGAGGAGTGGCTGCAAACGGTGCGCTTCGCAGGAAGTTTGCGGAGCAGGGCATTAGAGTGGGAATTGAGCCCATTTTCCCGTCCGTGCCGCTTTGTGCGGACAATGCGGCCATGATTGCTGCCCGTGCCGGTTTCCTGGTCAGAGAAACTCCTCCTGATGATCTGGATTTTGGGGCCGTAAGCAGGTGGTGAATTTATCGGCCGGTTAGAAATCTATTCAGCATGACTGGAGCGCATAATGGAACAAGTGGAATTAACCCCTATCTTTGATGAATCATCCATAAGGGACAGAGTTACGGAATTGGGTTATCAGATATCGAATGATTATCCGGATGGTGGCGTAATTTTTATTGGAATACTCAAAGGGGCTTTCGTCTTTCTTGCCGATCTTGTAAGGGCGTTGCGCAATCCTTGCCACATAGAGTTTGCAAGAATTTCATCCTATGGCCCTTCAAAAACCAGTAGTGGGGAACTCAACATTCTGCTTGATGTTTCGGCTCCGATAGAAGGCAAGGACGTGATTCTGGTGGATGACATAATCGATACCGGTCTGACGTTAAGTCATTACCGTGAACTGTTGTTGCGACGAAATCCGCGGAGTCTTAAAATAGCGGCGCTGATCAACAAGACCGGCCGACGCGAGAAAAGCGTAAGCCTCGACTACTGCGGATTCGACATTGAGAAGGGGTTTCTAGTAGGATACGGTCTGGATTGTGATGAAAAATACAGGAACCTGCCCGGTGTTTATTCCATCGACGCGTCTCACTGAAATCCCCAGGAACAGTCATGGCGAGGCCAGACGTTGGTTGATCCGACGGCCTGATTTGCCGATGCTGGAGACTATCTTTTTAGGGAATCTAGCAATAGCGGTTTAAGTTGGGTCATTCCAAATATTGTGGCGCCCAGCCAGCCACCTATGCAGCCCGAAAGAAATAACTGGGCCTGGTCGATTTTCTGGTAAACGATCTTGTAATAGAGAAATCCGTCCACTAGCAGAAATGAAGCGACTGCCGCCAGCAGAAAAACCCTCTTGAAACTGTCCCGCCTGATTTTTAGGGCAAGACCCGAAATGAAAAAGATCAACATTTGTGTTCCGGCCCCGATCGCAAATCCCATGAAGCCGGATTTCAGAAACAAATTAAAGTCCATGTCTGTTTACCCAGGTTAAGTTTTATCCGGATGCCCCCTATGCCCTTCAGGAATTGATAAAACCAGCTAGTCATATTTAGCTGGTTCGGTAGACATCCTGAGGTAGTTTACACCATAGATGACTCTTCCTTCATCCTTGTTTTTGTAAAGAAGTACTGCTCGATCCCCTTTAATAGGAAGACGAGGCGGTCTAAAACTGACTTTCCACTTCAGCACGAATTTCAGGGGATCTGTTTGTCCATCCGGAACCACCCAGACATAACCTTCTTCTATTTCAACGATTGCGCCCGTGATTTTCCTTATCGGATCCGCCCAGGCCAACCCGGATAGAGTCAGGAATACCACTATTGACAATAAAGTTATGTTAAGCGACTTCATTTCAGTTTATTGCATTTTCCACAATGTCTTTTGTTTTAAGTATAAACGTGCGCGCTGACTTGTGTCAGGCGCCCATCCCCCTACCATTGATTCTTTTGACAGTGATAGAAGCTTTTGGTTCGAATTGAATCAGGAGAGGCCGGGGATAGGCGAGATGGCGCCGTACCCCCTGCCTTGAGTGGACTATATTTTGAAGGTATCTATCATCGAAAGGGCCGCTTTTCTTCCTGCGCCCATGGCAAGGATGACAGTGGCGGCTCCGGTTACTATGTCACCACCGGCCCACACCCTGTCTTTAGGCGTCTTGCCTGTCTCCGGATCAGCTACAATGTTACCCCACTTGTTGGTTTCCAGGTTCTTTGTAGTCGATGGAACCAACGGGTTTGCAGCGTTACCAATGGAAACGATGACCGTATCGCATTCCTTTTCATAAAAGGCGCCAGGTATTGGAACAGGTCTGCGTCTTCCAGATGCGTCAGGCTCCCCTAGTTGCATCTTCTGGAGCTTGATGCCTACTGCCCATCCCTGTTCGTTCCCTATGATTTCCAGAGGGGAGCTGAGCAACTCAAACTTTACACCTTCCTCAATCGCATGATGGACTTCCTCCGACCTAGCAGGCAGTTCTTCCATGGTTCGACGGTAGACTATGGTAACTTCCTCGGCCCCGAGCCTCAGCGAGGTTCTAGCTGAATCCATAGCCACGTTTCCGCCACCGAAAACTACCACTCGTCTGCCTTTTGCCACCGGGGTGTCCGCTTGCGGGAACATGTACGCCTTCATGAGGTTTGCTCTGGTGAGAAATTCGTTCGCCGAGTAGACGCCATTGAGGTTTTCCCCGGGGATCTTCAGGAACAATGGGGCGCCCGCGCCTGAGCCAATGAAAACACCGTCGTATTTTCTCTTTTCCAGAAGATCATCAACCGTCTCGATCCTGCCAATGACCCAGTTAGTCTTGAATTCCACGCCCATCCGTCTTAGTTCGTCAACCTCAGCCCTAACGATGGCTTTGGGAAGCCTGAATTCCGGAATGCCGTAAACCAGAACTCCTCCAAGTTCATGTAGCGCCTCAAAGACGGTGACTGCTACACCCTTCTTTATCAGGGCGCCGGCCAGCGTTAGACCTGCGGGGCCAGAACCGACTATTCCAACTTTCAGTCCAGTCGCCTTTGGCATTTCCGGCAACTTTCCGTCACCGTGGATGGCGGCATAGTCTGCGACATATCGTTCGAGACGTCCAATGGCGCAAGGCTCATTCTTGCCCTTTGCGCCCACGACGCATCTGGCCTCACACTGGGTCTCCTGGGGACAAACCCTCCCTGCTATACGAGGGAGACTGTTCTTTTCTTTTATCTTCCATGCGGCGCCAATCATATCGCCGGCTTTGACGAGGGACACAAAGTCCGGAATATCAACTTCGACTGGACAACCTTTCATGCATGAGGGTTTCTTACAGTTCAGGCATCGGCTCGCTTCCAAAAGCGCCAGGTCATTTTCATACCCCAGAGCCACTTCGTAAAAATTGTGCGCCCTCTGTATAGGATCCTGCTCCGGCATTTTCTGCCGGGGGACTTTTGGTTTTTTTGCGGGCTTGGCTTGTTGATCGCTCATTACGCGCCTCCCGGAAAAGTACACTGGCACCCGCGCGGGGTGTCTCGAAAATTGTTCAGGGCTATAAGTTCCTGGCCCTTGTACATGGCCAAACGTTTCATCAACAGATCGAAATCCACCTGTAATCCGTCAAATTCAGGTCCATCCACGCAGCCAAACATCGTCTTTCCACCTACCTCGACCCTGCAGGCCCCACACATGCCGGTGCCATCAACCATGATCGGATTCAGACTCACTACCGTGGGTAGGTTAGCCTTTCTAGTGACGTTTACAACCGCTTTCATCATCGGAACCGGGCCGATCGCTACAACTAGGTCTATTTGCTGGCCCCTGTCTATCAAGCCCTGCAAAACCTGTGTGACAAAACCATGGAAACCATATGAGCCGTCATCAGTGGAGATGATCAACTCATCGCTCACCTTTCTCATTTCCTCTGTCATGATCAGCAGGCCCTCGGTCCTGGCCCCCAAAATGCTGATCACGTTATTGCCTGCGTCATGCATGCCCTTGGTGATGGGATACAATGGCGCCACACCTATTCCGCCTCCAACTCCCACGACAGTCCCAAACTTCTCTATGTGAGTCGGAGCGCCTAATGGACCACAGATGTCCTGAAACTTCTCTCCCACGCACATGGTCCCCATGTAGTAGGTAGTGGAGCCAACCTCCTGCCACACCAGAGTGATGGTTCCCTTCTCCACATTCTTGTCTGCGACCGTTAGTGGAATTCTTTCCCCATTATCAGTAGTGCGTAGTATAATGAATTGACCCGGTCTATGGGCTTCAGCTATCGCCGGAGCGGAAATGACCGCTCTGTTAACTCCAGGGCCAATCCTCTCTTTCTCAAGGATCTCAAACATTTAGTGAACCTCCTCGGACTTAGATCGCCACTCGTTCTGTTATTGGACTTGGTCGGTTAGATTCAAGGACTGTTGAGGAAAAACATAAGTCATGTTTTTAACATAACTTTTGAATCAGTCGCAACAGCTTTGTCCGTGAAAACCAGCGAAATATTTTTACCTATTATTCTAATACAATAGCGCGTCTAGAATCAATAAAAAGTTCACTATTCTGAAATGCGCTCCAGGATCTTTAGGAATTGGGAGGTGTTCCTCACATTCTGAAAGACCGGGTCCCTATTGAGTTTTGCGCTGTTGGAATATCCCCGATCTATGGCAAGATTCAGATATTTGTAGCAGTTGGAGTTATCGTTTGTGAGGGCATACATTCCTGCGAGATTGTAGAGGTGGGATGGATCTCCGGGTTCTGCCTCGGAAGCCTTTTTCATCCATTTTATTCCTTGGGGTAGATCACCCGACATGGCAAGCGCCAAGCCATAGGGAGCGTATAACAGGTTTGAATCCGGATAGGCGTCCAGGTTTTTTTTAAGCAAATCAGAGGCTTCAGCAACCCTGTTTTCTTCGAGATAAAGCATGCTCAAATTGGAGAGTATATCCGGAAACACTTCATTTCTGGCCACCATCGTCTCGTATATTTTTTTTGAGGCCTGTTTGTCCCCTGATCGGTAATAGGCTGTGGCTAGCGAAAGTTTAAGCTGGGGATCATCTCCAGAGAGTTCGACAGCTTTCCTGTAAAGATCGATGGCCTGTTTATACTGGCCTTCCTCAAGGGCGTAGGCGCCGAGCATCTTGTGGACCTCAGGATTATCCTTCTCAGCCTCAAGTATCCTGTTGAGCGCCGTCTTGGCCTCATCTTTTTTTCCTGCCCACTTCAGGGTCTTTGCCAAATTGAGGTCCCTCATCACGAACAGGCTCTTATCAAGGCTGTTTCTGGCCTGACTGAACAGATTTGCAATCTGCTGGGGAGTCAGCGAATCGCAGTTCTTAAGAATTCCCAATTCCGTCATTTTCAGGGCGATCAGTTCGGCAAGTTTCTGGTGTAGTTCGACGTTAGGGTGCACGTGATCCAGAAACATCTCTTCACCTGCCAATCCGCAAGCTATACCGCTTTCCACCGTTTTGTTTTCAACGTATAGTTTAAAGTCGACCATTGGCGCATTGTTGCGGTTTGCTGAGTCGTAAATTTGCTTCTCCACTGCGGAAGTGGCCCTCAACGGGCACACATCCAGATCACGCGCCGCAAGGTAATGTCTCCTTGCCTCATCGGACCGTCCAAGGCCATCCAGGGCCTTGGCCATGATGAAATTAGCCTGCGCATGCTCCCTGACTTTCGGGAATATTCTTTCCATTTCGGACAGCGCATCCTGGAATCTTCCCGCCTTGACCAGACGATCGGCTTTTTCAATCACCCTATCGAGTTCAGACCTTTCCCTAACTGCCAGGGAAGCATGGTGCTCGGACTTGAAGGGAGAGAAATCCCTTAGATTGGATGCAGGAGTCACGAAAATCAGGGGAACCCCATTCGAGCGGCTGAAACTGATCATCGAATTCAGGTTATGAGACAGATGGCGAATCACGCCCCGAGAAAACTCTTCATCCCTATGGTAAAGATCAAGTCCTGAACTCCTGTCCAGGATTGCGTTTGCCTCGTCCTGCAAAACCGTCTTTTTTGAGGGAGTCTCTGAAGTAGACTCTCCGTTCGGCCTGCTCTGCGTTGTAGATGGGTTTCCAGACTGACCAAGCAAGTATTTCAGGGTTCTGTAAAGCTTCAATTTTTCAAGTAGCGCTTCAGCGTTGATCAAAATGGGGTTTCGATCGATCAGTCCGGAATAGGAGCGCCTTTCGAGAAATTCGTTCTGGCCCGTATAGACTATAAACAGGTCTGGCTCGTATTTGAGGGTTTCCTTCATCAACGGGATAATCCTGTAAGACGCATAGGATATACCGCCCAGATTTATCACTTCGTATCTTGTGCCGTTTTGGCACGAATTCAAAAGTTCCTGTAGCCAGCGCGGAAATGCGGTTTGCCAGTTGAAGGGATGACCGTAAGTGGTAGATCCACCGAAAGCAAATATTCTGAAAGTGTTCGGAGGCTTTCTCGAAGCAAATGAAGCCTCGTTGAAATAACGCAATCGATTGGCCGCTATGGTCACATTTCCGTTGCCCTCTGAGAACAACGGTTGAATAGACGAAAATCCTACAAAAGGGTCTTCAGCCCCTTTTGTTTCAGCCGGTCCCACGGTTCTAAGGATCACTTCAACCGATAGGAAAAAAGCGACGCAGACAATTAATCCAAATGCTATATTTTTCCATATTGGGCCGTTTGATGATTCTCTGGTGGTACGGGAAGAGAGGGAACCATAAGGCTTTTTTGGATCATTGTCCCGGGATTTCTTTTGAGTCTTTCTCGACTTCTTCATTTCATATTGTCAATATTTGACGTTTAAACCATCATTTACTAAAATGAGTATCATTGAGAATTTGCATGAGAGATGGGCATGCTCTCAGCGCAAATTAATGACAACCCAGAGAGGTTAGCTCTTGATGAAAACCCTATTGTCAGTTTTATTCGGCCTATTTCTCTTGGCCGGTTGCCTCATTGTAAACGATTGCATGGCTCAGGACCCAGTCAAGTGGTCTGCTCCGATGAATGATTACCCGACCCAGTGGAGCCCTACAAACGCTCCGCCAAGTTATTACAATCCATATGGTTATAACTACCCTTATGCCGCTTATGGTTACGGATACCAGGGCAATCAGTACCAGGGTGGATATCAGGGCGGACACTATGGGGGGCAGGTTGGCAACCCGTATTATGGGTATTACGGACAGTAAGACTGTCCTGGCCTGTCCTCAGCCCATCGGTTTGCGCCCTGTTTTGAAGAAACAGGTACCCTCACACATCCCAGCCGGATATCAGTTCCTTGACCGCTAAGAGGACGGCGTCCAGTTCAACAAGAGAATTTTCTTTTGTTTTCCTGCTCCTTAATTCCACTTTACCTTCGGCCAAAGCCTTTTTCCCGATGGTTATCCGAATGGGGATTCCTATCAGATCAGCATCCTTAAATTTAACACCGGGTCTTTCATTCCGGTCATCCAGGAGTGTATCGATCCCTTGTTCCCAAAGCATTCCGTAAATTTTTTCGGCGGCCGCGTCGATCTCCTCACTTTTGGCCCCGACAGTTGTTATAATGACCGTAAACGGAGCAATCGGCGGTGGAAAAATGATGCCATCCTCGTCATGGTTCTGCTCGATGGCCGCTGCCACGGTTCTACTGACACCTATTCCGTAACACCCCATGACCATAAAGGTTTCCTTACCGTCCGGATCAAGGAAAGTAGCGTTCATGCTTTCGGAATACTTCGTTCCAAGCTTGAAAATGTGTCCAACCTCGATTCCTCTCGTCATGACCAGATGTCCGCTGCAGCGTGGGCAGGGGTCTCCCGCGCAGGCGGACCTGAAATCGCCATAAGCGTCAACCCTGAAGCCGGTCAGTGGGCTGACATTAATGATGTGGAAGTCCCTCTCGTTGGCTCCGACGACGGCTGTATCCATAGAGCGGATGGCATGGTCGGCAAGCACGGTCACTCCTCTGAGTCCGATAGGCCCCGAAAAACCCAGTGGGCCGCCAGTTGCTTCAATGACCAGTTTCTCATCGGCCAGTTCAAGCTCCGTTACTGAGAGGTAATTTTTCACCTTGACTTCGTTGACTTCATGATCCCCTCTGATAAGGACCGCTACCGGGCCTTTGTCCGTGCGTAGGATCAGGGTCTTTACAAGATCCGATGGGCTTATTCCGAGAAACTGCGAGACCTCGTCGATTGTTTTTACCGATGGGGTCGATATTTTTTCGGGGACCAAACTTGTTGGGTTCAATGAAACATCGCCTGGTTTTAATTCGGCTTTCTCCAAGTTGGCAGCGTAATCGCAACTATCGCATGAAACGACCGTATCCTCGCCTGTATTGGCCAAGACCATGAATTCATGTGAGAAGCTTCCTCCTATGGGACCGGAGTCAGCCTCAACGGCGCGGAATCCAAGGCCACAGCGTCTGAAAATCCTTTCATAAGCGTCTCGCATCAACAGGTATGTAGTTTCTGCGCCTGCTTCTGTGGAGTCGAAGGAGTATCCGTCCTTCATGGTAAATTCACGTCCCCGCATGAGTCCGAATCTTGGCCTTATCTCATCACGAAATTTGGTCTGTATCTGATAAAGATTTAAGGGCAGGTCCCGGTATGACCTAACGTCGCGCCTGACAAGATCGGTAATGACTTCCTCATGCGTCGGTCCAAGGCAACACTCCCTGTCATGCCTGTCCTTGAACCTCAGCAATTCTGTCCCGTAATAGTCCCAACGTCCGGATTCCTTCCACAATTCGGATGGCTGAACCATCGGCAGGAAAACCTCCTGGGCGCCAGATGCGTCCATCTCCTCCCGCACGATCTGTTCGACTTTTCTTAATGATCTGTATCCCAACGGTAAATAAGAATAAACACCGGCTGTAAGCTTTCTGATCATGCCCGCCCTTAGCATCAGTTTGTGGCTGATCACTTCCGCGTCTGCAGGGTCTTCTTTGAGTGTAGGGACTAGTAGCTTGGACATTCTCATGAGCTTTTTCCTCGGCTGTAAATAGATTTTTTTAACATGATCTAATCGACCAAAAATATCTAACAGACAACTTTTAACTATTATCAAATAAATTGATCCGAAGCAAACTGCGGCGGAACCGATATGCTCATTCCTGTCGAGATTGGACACGGAAATATGATATAAAGTCTATCGGGAACAACACATCAATGGAAAAGGACATGCGTTTTCTAGATTCAACCAGAATACTGCAAGTCGCTGGTAAGTTTAAGGAACTAAGTTCACCTTGCCGCTTGTGCCCCAGGAAGTGCATGGTGGACAGGATTTCGGGTCAAATCGGCTATTGCGGAGCAGGGGTCAATCCGTCGCATTCCGGAATACTGCCTCATTATGGAGAAGAACCCCCACTTGTCGGCGCCGGTGGAGCCGGGACTATATTTTTCACCCATTGTAATCTCAGATGTGTCTTTTGTCAGAACTACCAGATAAGTCGGGGAGAATGTGGGGAATTCATAACCGTGGAAGAACTCGCAAACGAGATGCTCAAGCTTCAACTGTGCGGGGTTTCCAACATTGAGCCGGTTTCCCCGACTCATCAAATGCACGTGTTTCTGGAGGCTCTCGGACTGGCGTCTCAAAAAGGACTTGACCTACCGGTCGTTTATAATTCAGGCGGTTATGATTCCGTTGAGGCTCTAAGGCTTTTGCGGGGAATAATTCATGTCTACATGCCCGATCTGAAGTATGCGGATTCAAGAATGGCGCAGAAGTATTCTGATTGTGATGATTATGTTGACGTAGCCAGGGCAGCCGTCTTGGAAATGTATGACCAGGTTGGTGAGCTTCGGCTAGATTCGGATGGTAGAGCCGTGAAGGGACTCATAATCAGACATCTCATGCTACCTGATGATATCTCAGGCACGGCCGAAACATTGCGCTGGATAAAGGAAAACATCTCTTCGGAAGTCGCCATCTCTCTTATGTCCCAGTATTCTCCGATGTACGAGGCAAGTGAGTTCCCTGAGCTGAAAAGACGAATTAAAGCCCAGGAATATGATGACATAGTTGATTTGTGTTGGGACATTGGCCTGAAGAACGTGTTTATACAGGAAATATCATCGCAGGACACATGTATTCCGGATTTTAGGCAAAGAAATCCCTTCAAATGGGATTGACGACTCACATTCCGTAAGCGATTGGAGTTCAATAATGCAGTCTTTATCAGGAAATATTCTGAAAATCGCATCCATCTCAATTTTTCTGATTACATTTGGTTGCAGTTCCCAGCCGGTAGCAGTTCAGCCGCCGCCTCCAGAGGTAACAGTAAGCAAGCCCCTGAAAAAAGAGGTTTTCAGGTACCTTGAATACGCCGGGACGATATCTGCCTTGCAGAAAGTTGAGATTCGAGCCCGAGTTCAGGGATTTCTTGAAAAGATAAATTTCAAGTCCTCTTCTCGAGTCAACGCCGGTGATCTGTTGTTTGTTATAGACCCCCGTCCCTATCAGGCGCGTGTAGATCAGGCTTCAGCCACGGTAGAGGCTAAAAAGGCCGCTTTGAGCCTTGCCCAGGTAGAGTTTGACAAGGCTAGACAGCTCGAATCCAAGGATGCGATCAGCCAGATCAAACTTATAGAACAAAATGCCAAACGTGATGTGGCCAAAGCGGAACTGGCCCAGGCCCAGGCTGACCTTGAGAATTCAAAGCTGAGTCTGGACTACACTCAGGTGAGGTCTCCCATTAGCGGACATGTGAACAGAAACCTTGTTGATCTGGGGAACCTAGTTGGGGCCCAAGACAAGACGTTGCTGACAACCGTGGTTGACGACAAGTCGGTTTATGTCTATTTCAGCCCGAGTGAGCAGGATTTGATGCCTCTAATCAGGGAGGAGGACAAGACCCACAATCCCAGGGCAAAGGTTTTCATGTCGCTGTCCGATGAGAAGGATTTTCCGCACGAGGGCTATCTGGACTACTATGATTCTGAGATAGATCCATCAACCGGAACCCTGCAAATGAGGGCTATATTCAACAACGAATCCGGTCTCTTTGTTCCTGGAATGTTCGTTCGTCTCAGGATACCGGTACAGAGGATGGAAGCGCTGCTAGTGCCGGACGTGGCTATTCAGGCAGGGCAGGGCGGTAAGTTCGTTCTCGTGGTGAATGACAAAAAAATAGTTGAGCAGCGAATAGTCAAGACCGGACAGGCCGAGGACAGGATGCGCGTTATTCTCCACGGAATAGATGAAAATGACTGGGTAATAATAAACGGTATAAGGCGGGCGAGAGAAGGTCAACCAGTTAGACCAATCGAGACCCAGTTGAGGCCCGAACAGGCAAACAAAGTCCAACCAACTGACAATACAACAAAATAATCGAGGCGCCACATGCTTAGCCGATTCTTCATCGACAGACCAATTTTTGCCTCGGTCATTTCAATTTTTATTGTGATTGCAGGCGCAGTATCAATTTTCACTCTCCCGGTAGCCCAATACCCCGACATAACTCCACCGATGGTTCAGGTAACAGCGTTTTATCCGGGGGCTGATCCGCAGGTCATTGCAGATACTGTGGCGTCGCCCATTGAACAGGAGGTCAACGGAGTAGAGGGTATGATGTATATGAGCAGCACCTGCTCGAGCAATGGCCAATACACTCTCAAGATCACATTTGAACTTGGAACGGACATAGATATGGCCACGGTTCTGGTTCAGAATAGGGTCCAGAAGGCGATGGCGAAATTGCCCGAATCAGTTCAGCGCCAAGGGGTAAGCTCAAAAAAGCAATCAACCAATATTGTCAACATCATGTGTCTTTACTCGTCAGATGGCAGGCTCGATGATCTCTACATCACCAATTATACTACCATTCGAATAAAGGACCAGCTTACCCGAATCAAAGGCGTTGGAGACATTTTTGTTGCGCCGGACAAAGAATACGGCATGAGGATATGGCTCGATCCTGACCGTATGCAACATAACGGCTTGACGACCTCCGACGTGCTTGAAGCGCTCAGAGAGCAGAACGTCCAGGTAGCAGCCGGTCAGATTGGACAGCAGCCTGTGCCGGAGGGACAGGACTTCCAGTTGACTGTCAACACCCTGGGTAGATTGAACGAGGTTGAGCAATTCGAGGACATAGTAGTCAAAAGAGGTGAAAGGGGTAGGATAACCAAGATTAAGGACGTCGCCAGGGTCGAGTTGGGAGGTAAAAACTACGACACGCTTTCTTTCATGAATGGCCTGCCTGCCGCCACGATCATTGTCTACCAGGCGCCGGGATCAAATGCGCTTGATGTGGCCGAGTTGGTATCGAAAAAGATGAGCGAGCTGAAAAAGGACTTTCCAAGCGGTCTTGACTACAAAACGGTTTACGATTCTTCCCTTTTTGTCAGGGCATCCATACATGAGGTTGTGAAGACGCTCTTCGAGGCTTTTTTACTGGTTTTTGTGGTTGTTTTCATTTTTCTTCAGAACTGGCGCGCTACACTCATCCCGTCCATAACGATTCCTGTGGCGCTCGTTGGTACTTTTGCAGTCATGGCTCTGTTGGGGTTTTCCATCAACATGATAACCCTGCTTGGTCTCGTATTGGCCATTGGGATAGTGGTCGATGACGCAATAGTTGTTGTGGAGAACGTTGAACGTAACATGACTGAGTTGGGACTTAGCGCACGAGACGCCACGGTCAAGGCCATGGAAGAGATAACCGGGGCAATTGTTGGCATCACTCTCGTCCTCATGGCGGTCTTTGTTCCTGCCTCTTTTCTCGGGGGGATTTCGGGTCAGCTTTACAGGCAGTTCTCGCTGACCATTGCGGTAACCACTCTTTTTAGCGCCATAAACGCTCTGACGCTGAGTCCTGCGCTTTGCGCCATTCTCCTGAAGGAGGATCACGGGCAGAAGAATTTCTTTTTCAGAAAATTCAATTCATTCTTTGACAAGGTCACGGAAGGCTATTCCCGGACAGTCACCATACTCCTGAGAAAGCTGTCCATAGCGCTCGTGGCATTCGTGTGTTTACTGGGAATGACCTACATAGGATTTATGCAAGTTCCGACGGGATTCCTGCCTGATGAGGATGACGGTCTGCTGCTGGTTAATCTGCAATTGCCCGATGGGGCTTCGCTTGAGCGAACCCAAAAGGTTATGGACAACATCGCAGAGATACTCAAGACAGTAGGTGGGGTAAATACCTTTACGCTTATGCCTGGCTATTCGATCATAGATGGCACAGGCCCCAACCTCGGTGGAGGTTTTATTTCACTCAAACCGTGGGATGAGAGGCTGGCCAAGGGCCAGACTCGCGACGCCATGATGTTGGAGATGGCCAAGAAGTTCTACAACATCCAGGAAGCTGCTTTGCTGTTTCCATTTGCTTTACCGCCCATCAGCGGCCTGGGAGTGAGCAGCGGATTCGATATGCAGGTACAGGATGCCCTTGGTCTTGGGATAGGCAGACTTGCAGAGGCGGCGGATGACATTGTGGCGGCCGCTGCACGACAGCCCTCACTGATGGGGGTCAACTCATCATTCAGGGCTGAGACTCCAACACTATTCGCTGACGTGGATCGGGTAAAGGCGCTAGACTTAAGGATTCCTCTGAAATCGGTATTCGAAACCATGCAGGCTTTTCTCGGGTCCGAATATGTAAACGACTTCAATAAGTTCGGTAGGACATGGCAGGTTAAGGTCCAGGCTGACAGTGTATTCAGGAGAAAGCCCGAGGACATTGGTAAACTTCAGGTGAGATCACTTGATGGCAAGATCATTCCCTTAAGCGCATTTGTTAAAGTTGAGGAAACCGTTGGGCCACAGCGAATAGATCGTTACAACATGTTGACATCTGCCCGCGTTTCCGGTCAGTCTGCGCCGGGATTCAGTTCCGGTCAGGCGCTGTCAACAATGGAATCGCTGGCTGCCCAGAGATTTCCCCAAGGCATCACGTACGAATGGACAGGCATGGCTTACGAAGAGAAAAAAGCCGGGGGACAGATCGGGTTTGTTTTTGCCCTCGCAGTGGTTGTGGTTATTCTGATTCTAGCAGCTCAATACGAAAGCTGGTCAGACCCGATGGCAGTCATACTCACTGTGCCTTTGGCCGTTCTCGGAGCAGCGGTGGGGCTTTTGATACGGGGAATGGACAATAATCTCTACACCCAGGTCGGATTGATACTGCTAGTGGGGCTTTCTGCAAAGAACGCCATTCTGATTGTGGAGTTTGCCCGTGAAGCAAGGGCCAAGGGCGCAGGTTACATTGAGGCAGCAATTGAGGGTTCCAAACTGAGGTTCAGACCCATATTGATGACCTCATTCGCATTTATAATGGGAGTAGCCCCCCTCGTTTTTGCTACAGGGGCTGGAGCATCGAGCAGGCAGTCGATGGGCACAGCGGTATTCGCAGGAATGGTGGGTGTAACCATGCTGGGCATTTTCTTTGCGCCTGTAATGTATGTGCTCATGCAGAAGTTCAGAAGAGCCCCCTAGATTCAGTGAGGAGTTGCGACAGATCCATAATCTGTCAAACTTTTCAAATCATCTTCTCTGAAATGATCCTGGCGATTTTGTCACTTACCTGGTCACCCAGAGTTTTGACGAGTGGTGAGGCCGTCTTGTATTGGCCGGACAATATTTCATCGATTCTGGTCTTGATCAGGGCTTTGTCGAGACCAACAAGGGAACAAGCGCCTTCCTCAATGTAAATAGGGCGCTCGGTGTTTTCACGACATACAAGACATGGAATGTCTAAAAAGCTTGCCTCTGACTGTATAGAGCCTGAATCTGAAAGCGTCAGTTTTGCGTCCGAAAGCAGTGACAGAAAGTCGAAGTATGATTCTGGTGGAACAAAGCGCACATTTTCCAGTTTTTCGAGTTTGGGCATGAGTCCGAATTTTCTGGCCTTATCGAGAGTCCTCGGATGAGCTGGAAATATTGTGGGTAAAGGAATGGAAGCCAATATCTCGATGACTTTGCTCAAATTCTCCGGATGGTCGACATTCGAAGGCCTGTGAATAGTAACTATTGCAAATTCCTTGGGTTCCAGACCAAAAAACCTGCTCCTTTTCCTTTGTTGAACTATAGGCCAGAACATCTGCAATGTTTCTAGCATGATGTCACCAACCAGGTAAGCGCGGCTCATGTCTATACCCTCATGCTCAAGATTGTGCATGCCGGAGGGTTCTGACACAAACAGCAGATTGGAAAGACAGTCTGTTAGCCGCCGGTTCAGTTCCTCCGGCATCGTCTCATCAAATGATCTGAGACCTGATTCTACGTGAGCCACCGGTATGAAGAGCTTCCTGGCCACAAGCGCTGTGGCCACCGTTGAATTCACATCACCCACCACGATCACCAGATCAGGCCGCTCTTCAAGACATATCTTTTCAAATTCTATCATGATCTTGCCGGTCATCTCGCCGTGACCACCGGAACCCACACCAAGATGGCGGTAAGGCCTCGGAAGTTCCAACTGGTCAAAAAATATGTCACTCATCAATGTGTCATAATGCTGGCCGGTGTGGATGACAAACATTTCCAGTCCCGGATACTTACGGAATGCAATCGCAAGCGGGGCAACCTTCATAAAATTAGGTCTGGCTCCAACAACGCTATAAATTTTCATTTTGCAAAATTATCCTTTACCAATTCGTAATCTGGTTTGTTTTAGCAGATGACTTCGTGGGACCCTTCCGGGTCCCTATAGGAATGATCCCGAACTCATGCCTCGAATTGCGACGAATACATGTCCAGTATAGCCTCAAGCTTTTGGAATTTCTGAGAGCGTGTTCCAATTTTTTCCAGTATCATGGCCCCAAACCCGGCGCTTTTTCGGTTTATCAATATTCGGAACCATGGCGCAACCTCAATTCTCTCCCGGAAAACAATTTTTCTGTAACCCATTGATTCCTTGAATTTGTTCAAGGATGGCTTGTCTCCGTAAATGCTTCTCATGCCATAAGAAACATGGTTTACATGTGGACGCCTGATGACATCCCTGGTTGAGACGAACATCAAAGCATTCATTACTTGATATTTCAGAAGTTCCTTGACGTTGAAAAGCACGTCCCCATAGAAGCCGCCACGATACGTGAAATCGATCCGAAACGCTCCGACCCTTGAGCCCACAAAAGACGCCCAACATTCGAATAAAGGGTTTTCTGACGCTGCACGAATTGCGTCCATCCATTCCAGAAGAATGGAATTGTCGAACTCTCTACCTTGTCTTATGTGGGTGTCAGCGATGATTGAAGGAGCTTCCGAGAGGATATCCTTGATGGGTATTTGTTCGACATGACATTTTTTCAATGCCCTTGCGGTCTCTTTTCTGACATGACTAGAAAGTGTTTCCAGGTCATAGCTCTTGTCCGTGACAAGATAAAGATAGCTCGGGAATCCAGGAAATTCGACGGCAGACGGATATTTCAGGAATACTGCTCCTGAATTCCATAAAACCCTCTTTTGTTCATCGTCAATCGTGATTGGCCCGTCACACGGCAAGTTGATGAATATTCTGGAACCGGTCGAATACCACAACCTATCTCGCAGTGAGACTGAAGGCACTCCAATAACTTCAAAGTAAGTTTTAAGCCATTTCTCCTGAAACTGAACTAAAGCGGTTTCATCCTCAATTGGGCCGTAGAAATCCCTCAAATTCTTTCTTACCTCCGGTTATTTCCAACTGAGAGGCGCAGAAATTTTTCGGGGAGGTTACATTCGAGCGACACGCAAGCTAAAGAATAACGAGCGCTCGACTATCCAGACATTCAGACTGAATTTACTTTTTCGTTACTAAAAATTCTTTCTCCCCAATTCATTTACACAACTCATAAGCGCCTATATCGTGAGCCTTGCCGCATGGACGCTTTAAACCGTCCCTGTCCACATTAACTTCCTTAATTGCCACTCCGGCGTCTAACAGGGGAGAGTCCGGTTTGATCCGGAAATCCCCCTTTTCAGGCGCCACAAATCCTGGAGTTTTTCCCTTGAAACGCTTGATTTCATCCGTCGCTCCAACATTCTCATCCAGCATCCCTTTCAGGCTGTCCCTGTTGAACTGAAATTCTGATCGAGTCTGAAACCACGCATTGTTATCTGTTTCCACCCCGAAGCCTTTGGGGAAAGGAGTTATAAAGAGATAGTCTGCAAAAACATTGTTTACAAAACGATTCTGTTCTTGGGGCGCAACAGTTTCGGAGGGTTGAAGAACCTTAAGCGGAGTGGGACACTTCCAGACGGTGTTGTGAGCTACCAGGTTATTTTTCGACTGAGTTGGAGCGCCCTCGTAACTATGCCCGACGACGAAAGCCCCGGTATTCCCCTGTCTTCGGTCATATCCCGTGTTTGAGATCACATTGTTGATTACCAGATTTCCCGACGATCCAAAGAAACCGATGCCGCAATGGCTGTTTCCTGAAACCAGGTTGTTTTCGATGGTATTACCGTAGGATCTACCCTCCAGATACACCCCACATCCATATCCAGTGTCCGGGTGGCCATTGTTGGAGAAGTTGTTTGACCTCACTACACAAGAATTGGCCGATTTGTCCGGGCCGATCAGCAACCCGGCTCCACCGTAACCGCTGCTGCCAAACATCTCGTTTTCAGAGCACAGGTTATTCTCAAACCTGACTCGAGCCCCGTTGATTTGGCAACCATGAACGAGGTTCTTCAGAAAGGAGCAGTTCCTGACTACCCAATCGTCACCACAGGCAAAAATGCCAGCCTGGTGGTTTAGCCTGATGGTAAGATTTTCAAGCAGCCAGTGTGCGTTCTCATTGGGCTTGGTTACCTCCGAGGATATTCCATAGGCTCCGTATTTCTCGATGGTCATATTACGCAAAGTGATCCAGCTTTTGGCTGTTCCACCCCATCGGTTACCGGAATTGAACGCAAAATCATACTCGTAGACTTCCACCTTGTGATCCGTATTGGGATTTGCGTCATTTATCAGGCGAATCATGTAGATCCCGAGAGGATCGACATAAAAGGAGTCCGGCGGCAAATTTACTGGGCTTTCAGCACGTTTCAGGAAATGTTTTTCATCGACAAGCACAAAAGAATTGACTAACGTGACTGGTTTTAGACCCCGCCTGACCCATGAATTACCTTTTTGCCGCCAATCATCCAGCAACACACTGCCACGTAGAATCACCTTTTCCCTGTCCACGCCTTCATAAACTATAGGCGCCTCGGCTGTGCCTGATGCCCCTCCCATTATCTGTTC
>CALDNG010000486.1 GCA_937915285.1 uncultured Desulfomonile sp.
AAACGACTCCATAAGAACATCCCGTGTTGCCCTGGATAACGGTGTGACATATCTGGCTGTTGCGTTTCCGGATGAAGGGGCTTCCCTTCGAGAGAACCGTGTCGACGCCCCGATATTGGTTTTCAATGTTTTACCCGAACAGGTAGACAAGATAGTAAGGTACGATTTAAGCGCGGTGGTGGCGTCTGAGGATCTGGCTGAAGCTCTCAATTGCGCCGCCTCCTGTAGCCGGAGGATCAAGACCCATATAAAGATCGATACCGGAATGGGTCGATCAGGTGTCTGGCACGAGGAGGCCGACAGGTTCGTCGAACATGTTTCCCAACTGCACAACCTGGAAGTTGAGGGAATCATGACACATTTCTCGAGCGCAGATGATCCGGATTCGGATGATTACACTCTGGCTCAGGTCAAAGCTTTCGACGACCTTTTGGACAGACTCCACCGCAAAGGCCACAGCTTCAGATACGTTCATGCAGCCAACACTTCGGCGCTGGTCCGCTTCCCCCAGACAAGATACAACATGGTTCGCCCGGGTCTGGCAATATACGGAATGTATCCATCTGACGCTGTCAGAGACCTAGTGAGACTCGAGCAGGTGGTAACCTTTACCACCAAGATCTCACAAATCAAGGAACACCCTCCGGGAAGGTGCATTTGCTACAATCGCCGGTTCGTGACCTGCAAGGATTCCAGGATAGCAACACTGAACGTTGGTTATAATGACGGTTATCCCAGGTTTCAGTCTAATGTTGGGGAAGTACTGGTGAGAGGCCGCCGGGCGCCTGTTGTTGGGACGGTGTGCATGGACACCATCATGATAGACGTCACTCACATACCTGACGCCTGCATAGGTGATGAAGTTGTTCTTATTGGGCGTCAGGGCCCCGAGGAGGTCCTTGCCGACGAAATCGCAAGGAATGGATCGACCATTAACTACGAAATTGTATGCAAAATCTCCCCTCGGGTAACCCGGATATTCCTTCAAAGGTGAGACTGCTGCCTGGGCAGTATCAATTTCTGTTGTTCAGCATGTCCTGGATAGCAGTGTTGGCCAACTGGTCCACCAGTTCATTCTCTGAATGTCCATCGTGGCCGCGAACCCATTCCCAAATCACTTCATGACGGTTCACGGCATCGTCGAGCCTGCGCCATAGATCCTCATTCTTTACCGGTGTCTTGTTGGAAGTAAGCCAGTTGCGCCTTTTCCAGTTCTTGATCCATTCAGTAATCCCTTTCTTGAGATATTCAGAGTCAGTTACCACCCTCACTCTGCACGGTTTGTTCAATGCCTCTAGCGCCATTATGGCTGCGGTCATTTCCATGCGGTTGTTTGTGGTGCGTTCCTCAGCTCCGGAGAGTTGTTTTGTCTTACCCTTGAATCGAAGGATAGCAGCCCAGCCTCCAGGCCCGGGATTTCCCTTGCAGCTACCGTCCGTGAATATTTCCACAAGATCAATATGGTCCAATTGAGTTTCCATGTTTCCCCCCGTTAGTTTAATTTTGTAATGTGTGTTTTAATCAGACATGACTTTTACTATCACTGTCCTGTTCCTCGGGCCATCAAATTCGCAGAAAAATATTCCTTGCCAAACCCCCAGCAGGGGTTTGGAGTTATCAACAAGTATGCTTGCGGAACTCCCCATCAAGGAGGCCTTTATATGAGCGTCCGAATTGCCCTCGGCATGGCGGTAGGCTCCACTGCGTGGGACGAGGTCATCAAGCCTGTTTATGATGTCAGAAACTACCGATGGATCGGCTGCTTCGTTGATGGTTATTCCAGCCGTGGTATGAGGACAATAGACCACTGCGACCCCGTTGCTAATACCGCTATGCTCGATGAATTTTCTCACCATGGATGTTATATCAACAAACTGAATCCTGGAACTGGTAGAAACCTTTAATTGGCTCATCATTGCGGATACCCCGTCAGATAATTCTCCATTTATAGGATAACTTAATCGAAACTGTCTATTCCTTCATCCTTGGAAAACAACGCCTGAGCGAACTGGCGGGCATTGAAGTCTCTAAGGTCGTCAATTTTTTCACCTATCCCAACATACCGGATGGGTATTCCGAGTTCATTGGATATGCCTATTATAACACCACCTTTTGCAGTGCCATCTAGTTTTGTAAGAGCAAGGCCCGTAACGGGTATGGCTTCATTGAATGTTCTAGCCTGAAGAATTGCGTTCTGCCCCATGGAAGAATCAATCACCAGCAATGTTTCCTGAGGAGCGGAAGCCAGTTTCCTGGTAATAGTTCTGGAAACCTTCTTTAGTTCCTCCATTAGGGGAACCCTTGTATGGAGCCGTCCGGCGGTGTCTATCAGAACTACTTCGTAATCTTCCTTGACAGCCTTGTCCATGGCTTCAAAAACTACGGAGGATGGATCAGCCTTTTCTTTTCCGCGAATTACATCGCAGCCGATTCGTTCTCCCCATATGGACAATTGCTCTACCGCCGCTGCTCTGAATGTATCACCTGCCACCATCATGACCTTTCTGCTGGCAAGCTTCTGACGGGCAGCTATCTTGGCGATAGTAGTAGTTTTGCCGGAGCCGTTGACTCCAAGAACCATTATAACAAAGGGCTCGGAACCATAACCTACCCTCAACGGCGCCTCTACCTTCAACAGCGTTTCCCGCACTAGTTCCCTCAAGTGAGACAGAATCTTTTCGGGATCATTCAGTTCCTTGCGTTTCACTCTATCTGAAACACTGTCAAGAAGTTCGTAAGCCGTTTTTACCCCTACGTCGGCTCTAACCAGAACTTCTTCCAAACCTGATATGGCCTCCTCGTCAAGCTCGCGTTTTCCCAGCAAAGCCTCGTCCAAACTTTTCAGAAAACCCTTGCGAGTCTTTTTCAGACCAGTTTGCAGTCGAGCCAGGTTTTCCTGGGACTCATCCAATTCTGTTTCAATGCTTTCCGATGATTCCTCAACCGGCTCTTCGATCTCTAGGGATTCAGCAGCAGCTTCTTCCGACTTCTGTTCAAATGCTTCCGGCTGTTGTTCCGGCTCTTCCAGACGATCTTTACCGAAAAGCCTACTGAAAAACCCGCTCTTTTTCTTGGTTTCTTCTGTCATAAGTATCTCTCGAATTGTTCCCGTGGCTGCGCTCAGGCAGTGCCACCGACCGTAATCCAGGTTTCAGGCATATCAGGTGAGCCTATTCTCAAAGTCGGCTGAGCGTCCGACACCGGAGCCCCCTGGCCATCTTTCCCGCACGTTCCGATGGAAAATCCCAGATCATTTGCTACCATGTCAATGTCGTGCAAGACCCTCGGACCATTGCCCACCAAAGTGGCTCCACGAACCGGTTCACCCTGCTTGCCGTTTTCTATCAGATAGCCCTCTGCAACCTCAAAAACGAAGTCGCCGTTTACAGTGTTAACCTGACCGCCTCCCATCTTTTTGACCAACAACCCTTTCGGGGTCGCCTTGAGTATTTCTTCAGGTGACATTCGCGACGGAAGGATAAGCGTGTTGGACATTCGTGGAATTGGTTTGTGCCGGTATGACTCACGTCTACCGTTTCCCGATGAAGGCACACCCTTTTTCATAGCGCTGAGCCGGTCCGACATGAATCCAGTCAACACACCGTTATCAATTAGCAGGTTGGATTTTGCAGCCACCCCCTCATCATCAAACGGATAAGATCCCCTTCGATGCGGCATGGTTGGATCGTCCACGACCGATATCACATCAGAGGCAATTTTCTGTCCGAGTGATTTCGCATAGACCGTCATATTGTCCACCACAAAATCCAGCTCAAGCCCATGGCCTACTGCTTCATGGATCATAGTCCCGCCTGCCTCACTACTCAAAACCACGGGCATACGTCCTGAGGGAGCCTCCCGGGCGGTTAACATCGTCAGGGCTCGCCTTGATGCGTCAGTCGCTATTTGTGAAACAGGATTGTCACTGAAAAATTCCATTCCATATTGTCCACCGGCGCTTTCATAGCCTGTCTGAAGCACAGCCCCCTGAGCCGCCGTTACGTGCGTGACAAAGGTCACTGTTGTCTTGGTAAAGTCGATTTGAGATCCTTCCGAATTGACCTGAAAAACCCTGCGTTTCTCATCCATTAGCATTACACGAACCTGAGTTATTTCAGGTCCAGCAGAGCGCGCCGCGTCATCGGCCTCCACAAGTAGATCCAACTTTTTTCTCAGACCGAACCCCGATGGGTCAATCTGGATCGGTGTTGATCTTACTGGTAAAACAGGTCCGACAACAATGTCGGAGTCTCCAGCCGAGCTATTACACGCCTCAAGTAGCCCAGCACACAGACCATCTACTGAATTCTGAGTTATATCAGTAGTAAAGCCGTAATAAGTCCTGTTGTCTTTTATTATTCTCAATCCTATTCCACTGTCCACTCCCTGGCGTACCCGGTCTACCCGTCTATTTTCATAAACAAGAGTCGATAGGACCTTCTCTTCAAAAAATATATCCGCAAATACCACTGAAGCGCCCGAGAGCCTCCTGATAACCTTGTTAAAATCAATTAAATCTACAGACATGGCAATTCCTCAGATATTCCTCATGGCTAATGTGCCGCCCACTTAATACTCAAGGGCTACCTGAATCCAGATATCCAATAAATCTAGCACAAACTAAAAAAAAAATCAGCGGCCCTGCTACATTTCCATACATAAACCTAATTATTATATGTTAGCTTGAATATATTAGTTTTATTTGATATTATGACTGTTAAATAAAAAACATGCAGGAGAAAACATGTTCTGGCGTATCAAGAGCAAAGGCCTCAAGATATCTGCGGAGCTTCATAGGAAGGTGTCGGCGTCAGGTGAACCGATAAACTATGTGGATAGCGAAATTGTTGCGATCCGGAGTCTTCGTAAAAGGGCCAGCCGAATGACCTGCGAGGAGGAGTGTCACTACATTTACGATTACGGATGCTCGTATTTTGCTAGATGATTACGGCTAGGGAAAATTAATTACTCGCAAATGTAAATGGAGGCATGTGATCTGAAAACAACACCTGGACAATTTTGCTGGATATTCGTGATCACATGCCTCAGCCTTTTATCGGTTTCAGGTTATGGCGCTGACCTAAGCCAGGCTTCGCAGCCTTCAGAGACATACCGTTTTGAAGATGTAAAGACAGAATTTGAAAAACTTTGTTCTAACCCCAAAGTTTCACGTGTCGCCTGGACAAGCGTTGCCCGGAAGTTCCATGCGATTCACATTAATTCCAAGGCGCACGATTCAGCGCCAAGCCTGTTTTTCGCTGGAAAATCCTTTCTGCAGGCATACAGGGCGAACAATAATGTGCAGGACCTGGACGCAGGAATCAGGACGCTTAATGAATTCAAAAAGATTAGACCAAAATCCCCGTATTACAACCATGCCTTGGTGGAGTTGAAAGACGCTCACATTCTGAAAAGAAAGATAAAAAACAGACCTGTCAGCCCGGTCCAGATCAGTAAGAGGCCATCCAAGGCTCCTGACAGCGGAACTACAAGACTTGCCGACTCTGATGTCGGTGGCTATAAGGCGCCCTTTGTGAAGGATGTGGACAAGCGAATGGCCGCTGAGGTGGAAAAGAACCCGAGAGCGTCTGTTTCAGCCTTGGAGTCCAGATCACCTCTGACTAGAAATGGCAACCCATTTTATGACGGACTGGCTGATCATCGTGAAAAGAAAGATGTCCCCCCGGTAAGGGTAGCGGCTTTACCTCCCAAGGTAGTTTCCGACACCAGGCCTCTAAAAAAGTCTCCGGAGGCAACATCCGGCCACAAGCCCAAATCCAGGGTGATCGTTCTGGACCCGGGCCATGGTGGTAAAGATCCTGGCGCAGTGTCAAGAGATGGGTCGCTCACTGAAAAGGACGTGACTCTCAGGATAGCAAAGAAACTCAAGACACTTCTTGAAAAAACAATCCCTCATGTCACTGTAAAACTCACCCGGGATGATGATTCCTTCCTCAGCCTTAAAGACAGGACTGCCATGGCCAATGCCGCCAATGCGGATTTGTTCGTCTCCATACATTGCAATGGTTCTGAGTATTTCTCTGCCTCTGGGATCGAAACCTTTTTTCTAAGCCAGGCAAATTCGCGCGGGGCCATGCGTGCCGCTGCCAGGGAAAACGGCATATCAATTTCCAAAATGAATCATCTCGAAGCTACCTTGATCGATCTCATGGTGACATCCAAACGGACCGAATCCGAAAAACTGGCTGAGCTAATTCATGAATGCTTGATCGAAAGTGGAACCGGGAAGACTGGAAAATCACGCGACCGTGGCCTCAAACAGTCTCCCTTTTACGTACTAATGGCGGCTGCAATGCCTGCAATACTCGTGGAATTCGCGTTTATAAGCAATATGACCGAAAAAGATAATCTAAAGAACGAACGCTATATTGACATGATCGCCACCAGAATGACTACGGGCGCAAAAAAATATCTGGATGAATTAGGCGGCAATATTTGAACATTGATCTGACCTGAAGTAAAAAGTTCCTCCTTCCTTTTAAGCCATTTTTGCTGGATATCATAAATCTACCGTCTCCTGGTTTCAAAAAACAATAACCCGCAAGAAAATGAAACAATCTGGTCTGCGGGGTTTGACAAAAGACCCAAAAGCTCTCACAAAGGCTGAAGACTCAAACACGCCATCGTAGTCACAGGTTGAAACAATCTTGAAATGCAGGACAATCAGGTTGACTGGATAATCCTGGATCACCCGGCAGACGTAATGGTCGAAGTATTTGGTTCGACATTCGAGGGGTTATGCCAAGCGTCCGTCAGTGCCCTCAATCATTTTCTGGGAGTCGTTTTGTCGGTTGAGCCTGTTAGGTGTGAAAGAATGCAGATCGAGGGGGCGACTGCCGAAGAAAAGCTGGTCAACGTGTTACGAGAATCGCTTTTCCTTTTTGCGGTGGACTCCCAGCTCGTAACAAAGCTGGCTATTAGCTGTCTAAAAGATAATATCATGACGGTAGATGCCTGTTTGAGTCCTGCGGGGTTAGGGCCGGACTCCATCGAAATTAAAGGTGTCACCTATCATGGCCTAAAAGTAGAAACTACTGCTTGCGGCTATAAAGCCAAGCTCATCTTTGATGTTTGAACCATTACTTTGGGACGGTAAACATGAGCGCTTCCAAGCCTTACAAATTGAAAAGAATTGATGAAAACAGATGGTTAATCCCAAAAACTGGTAAAATGAAGGCGCCAGGCCTGATATTTGCCAGTAGCAAGCTACTCCCTGACATAGAAAAGGATTCCAGCCCTGATCAGGTTTTTAATGTGGCGCATCTTCCGGGGATAGTTGGTCATGCTATAGCCTTGCCAGACATGCACTGGGGTTACGGTTTTCCCATTGGAGGTGTGGCGGCTTTTGACATGGAAGAAGGCATAGTCTCACCAGGGGGAGTAGGCTATGACATAAATTGCGGGGTTAGGCTGGCTACCACTGCGCTCGACAAAGACTTTCTTGAGCCCCATGTGCCTGTTTTGGTCAATTCGCTTTATTCGGCGATACCCAGTGGACTCGGATCTCGTGGAGGAATTGTCCTGAAAAGGAAGGATATGAATGATGTATGCATTCAGGGCGCTCAATGGGCTATTGGGCGCGGCATGGGGGATCAAGCAGATCTGGAAAGAATCGAAGACCATGGGGCAATTCAATGGGCAGAAACAAAGCAGATTAGCGACAGGGCCTATGAAAGGGGCAAAGATCAGCTTGGAACACTCGGATCAGGAAATCACTTTATTGAGATAGGGTATGTTGACAAAGTCTTTGAAGAATCGGTGGCTCAAGACTGGGGACTCTTCGAGGGTTATGTCACGCTGATGATTCATAGTGGTTCTCGCGGCTTTGGCTACCAGATCTGCGATGAGTTTCTGGCCAGAATGGTGAAGAACATCTCTTCTCAAAAGATTGAACTCATGGACAGGCAACTTGCATGCGCTTACCTGAAATCGGATGTGGCCAGGGAGTATCTCGGAGCTATGGCGGCAGCGGCTAATTTCGCGTTTGCCAATCGTCAGATATTGATGAACCTTGCAAAACTTGCCTGGGAAACTTCACTGAAGCTATCCCCAAAAGAATTGAGCCTAAGACTGCTATATGACGTTTCACACAATATCGCCAAGATGGAGCGTCACGAACTGGAAGGCAAATCCCGGATGCTGTGCGTTCATCGCAAGGGGGCTACAAGGGCACTGCCGCCAGGACATCCCTTGTTGCCGACTTTTTTCAGTCAAACAGGACAACCGGTCTTGATACCCGGGGATATGGGACGCTGTTCTTACGTGATGGCCGGATTGAAAAGGGACCTGGACCAGACTTTTGCCTCAGCGTGTCATGGAGCAGGCAGGGTGCTTTCAAGGAATGAAGCCCTGAGAAAGACCAAAGGTAGAGCCATAGAGCGGGAACTTGAGGATAGAAACATCTATTCCAGGGCAGCAGGGAGAAAAACCCTCCGAGAGGAGTGTCCTGAGGCATATAAAAATGTGGATGAGGTGGTTGAAATAGTCCAGCGGGCAGGGTTGGCCAAAAAAATTGTCAGAATAAAGCCTATGGGAGTGATCAAAGGTTGAGAAACCCGAAGGTTGTTTTGTCCAAGCAAGTTTCTACACACAACTTGGACAAGCTTACGACTGGGACTTGAGAGCCTTGCTGTCGGGCACAAAGACGTACATCAGGCTAACCAACCCGAGTAAAGTGACCCCGACAATCCATACTGAATTGAATTCCTGGGGTGTCGTCAGGGTTTTGGGTTCAGCCCCAATCACAAATCCCAGGAATTGAGTGATAGTAGCTGCTCCAAGGATAGTGAAGAGGTTGACAGATGTCATTGCCTGAGAGGTCAGTTCATCCGGAAGAAGCTCCTTGATATGGGCGTAAAGAATGTGCCCTGGCGCAGCCATAAGGCCAAATCCGAAAAATGTGGCGGTTACGATCCAGGCGGATGTATCACGAGTCCAAAACATCGCGGAAGCAGTGAGGATCAGGAACCCCAGCATCGTTGCCAACACCACTTTTTTACGTGATCTCAAAATCTTGTCACTGATGGTCCCCGAAACCGGTAGCCCTACCATGTATCCGATTCCCATGATGAAAATTGCGTTGCTGGCGGCAATTTCCCCCATCCCGAGTCCATAAATCAGGAAGGGTCCCGCCCAGAGAGCCTGTAGCGATGCAAAATAACCGTATCGGACGAAGTTGCAAAAACTGATCGACCAGAAACTGTACCTCTTCAGGAGGTAGCCCAGACCGGCAAGTGGGGATTTGTGCAATCGTTCGGACGGTTTGTACCCTGGAGGGAAGTCCCTGATTGTAAGGACAAACGCTATCACTATGATAGCGTTAACTAAGGCGAAAACCAGAAAACAGGTGCGCCAGCCTATCGACATGTTCAAAATTGCCAATGGGGTGGCAGCCAACAGATTACCCAATACTCCCACAGAAACCACTGACCCACCCAGGAATGCAAAACGGTCGGCCGGGAACCATACTGCCAGCAAGGCCAAAATCACCATAAGGTTTCCACCCATGCCGACTCCAAGCAAGGCCCTGCCGACTATTAGAGTTTCGGCATTCTGACCAAGAGAAAAAACGACTGCTCCCGAAATTGCTGAGACCGCCAGCCAACACATGGTGAAACGCGGCCCCAAACGATCCATAGATAGCCCAATAGGAATTTGACAGGCCGCAAATCCGTAAAAAAATGCTGCGGACAAATCACCCAACTGGGCGGCGGTCAGGCCAAGATCGGACGAAAGCGAAGGACTTATGACTGCAACTGAAACCCTATAGAACATAGAGACTATAAAATTCAGGCTGCCAAATGCCAATATGAACCAGCGCCTCCTGTTGCCCGGCGCCGGATCGGGCAACTTTATCATTTTCAATAAACCCCGATGTACTGCTTCAGTTAAGAGAATGACCTGAACAGTCTTTGCGTCTGAAATACAAACTCATTTCCACGACAATCGCAAGACTAAAGATGATGTAAAGCTTCAACAAAATACACGGGGGTGCGCAGACTCAAAGAGGCTCCTGTGCAAAGGCTCTCGAATGCGTTTGCTGCCTCTTTGAAACCAAAAAAAGGTTGACAAATTCGCGTTTTTATATTACGAGACATATATCCCGTATTTCTAGCAAGTTAACGTGTGAGTTGTTTTTTATTCCGGCGAGAGCGATTTTCTCCCGCTGTTTTTAGGATTAGGAGGATATGGATATGAGACGAGGGCTAATTTTATTGGTCGGAGTCATGGTTCTGGCCCTGACACCGGCTTTGGTTTGCGCGCAATTTGGTGGAATGCCTGGAATATCTGGCCTGCCCGGTTTCGGCGGATTCTTTGGGTCCGGATCGGGATGTGGCGCTGGCGCGGCTACTCCTGCAATCGCCCCATCAGTATATTTCGGATGGATGCCTGAACAGGAAAACAATGTTTCTGCAGGTTTGGATGCCCAAAACCTCGGGGCCTGGAATATTCGGACAGTTAACCTGAAGTATAGAACTGGTGGTTTTTGGCTGGGCGGTATTGTTCCTGTCCAACTTACTGAAAAGGTCTCATTTTTGGGGTCAGGATGGTATCTGTTCCCAAGCGATTCCAGCGCAGGTCAAATGTGGGAAAATGGTGAAATCCAACAAGTTGCGTTCAACTATGGCAATGATTGGACCAAGAAAGATATCTGGTGGTTTGTCGATGGAGTTCTTGCTTATGGAGATTCCAATTTCTCTGTATTGGCCGGTTTGCGTTATGACAAATTCAGCACCAACTATTCTGGTGCCAACATCAACTTTAACAATGGGCAGCAGCTTGATTTGATCGCTCAATCTATCATTCCTCTATTAGGAGTTCAGGCTGGCTACAAGAGTTCCGCTTCGTCTCTGAACGTTCGAATTGTTGGTATCCCAACGAACGCGGGTAACGCTAAGGTTAACTTCACAGTGGCAAATAATAACCGCCTGGAAGCCACAGGAAATTACAATGGTGGACATTTCCTGGAAGTGTTCGCTGAATACGCAAGACAGATTTTCCAGAACGGTGACGCCGGTGTGTTTCTTAGGTGGAACACAACACGCGTGACTTCGGATGTCAGTGCGACTACTACACAGGCTCCTACCACGGATGACTATCTACTTAGCTTCAACAGAAATACTTGGACCCTTGGTGGCAAGGTAGGTATTTCTTTCTAACTCATATCCATTACTTTTCCTTCGAGAGAGCCCCGGTAATCCAGGGGCTCTTTTATTTGGTAGCTCCGCATCAGGAGCTTTTTTAATTCTGGTTTGTGCATCTTCTGGAGCGCCTTGCTGAACAAATTTTCTAAAACGATGGTATAATTCCGGTCCCAACAATGAGTTAGCCAGGCCAATTCAGGAGTAAATCATGTCCGCAGTTGATGAATATTCGGTATGGCTTGAGAGATCAGTGACCGGTGTCAATGATGAAGGGATACGGTTTCAGTACGATGAACTGTTGAAGCGCGTCAAGCGCGTTGACCCTCTTACTATTGCTGAGACAACTGATTCTGAATACAGGGGTGGGGATGGAGGCGCGCCTCGAGTTATCATACCTTTTCTTCAGAGTTGGTTCGTTCTGGATTTGCTTCCTTACCGCGTTCGGGCAGAACACCAGGTCTTCGATACGCTTCCAATGAAGGTCCTGGTATTGCAGCATCTTTTGGCGGCCGCTGAAAATGAGGGAACAGCGGTGAGGGTTATGAACAACTGGATTGACTGCAGGTCTCTGCAACATGGCGCAGTCCTGGGCGCTCATTTTGCCAAAGCCACTACGGAAAATCTTGCAAAATTCTTCGATATGGAGCCAGATCGGCGTGTAAGCCGTGCGATGCGGTGGGCCGGAAAACCCTTTGAAATGGGTGACACTGGCTTTGTATTCCGTTTTTTTCCGCGCCTGCCTGTTGCGCTGATCAACTGGCAGGCGGATGATGAATTCCCTTCATACAGTAAGGTTCTGTTCGATGTTTCCGCAAGCAATTATATGCCTACGCACGGTTTAACTGCCTTAACAGACTTCCTCATTCACCGATTGGCGGAGGATTGAGGTTTTATTTAGCCCAAGCTCATTAGCAAAGTTGGCTCATCAGAGTCAACGGCCTGGAAGACCAAGGGGCTTCTCCGGTCATTGTTGTTTGAGTGATTCCTTGAGTTGCTGAACCCACGGTTTGACCATGACCGAGTGTGGCGAATCACCTGCTACTTCCAGAAATTTCTCCCACGCCACTATAGCTTCTTCAGGTTTTTTCAGATCGTCTTTTAGCACAATTCCCATGTTGAACAAGGCCAGTGGGTGATCCGGCTTTATTTCGAGGGCTTTCTTGAATGAAGCCACCGAATCTTCGGGCTTTTTCAGACGTCTGTATGCTACCCCCATGTCAGTCATGGCGTCTGTGTTGTTCGGATCAAGATTCAAGGCCTTCTGATAGGTTGCCACAGCTTTTTCATAATCCCCCAGATCGAAATAGTCGTTAGCTAACTGTACTGTAGCCTCTACATTGTCTGGTTGAGCCAATAGCATTTTTTCAAGGCCCGAGATGCGGTTTTTCAGTTCCGTCATCTGATCCGGAGCAGGTGATGGGGCCGACATTTTCGACTTCGGGGCTTGAGAACTGGATGAGTCTAGTTTCCAGGCTGAAAAGCCGACACCTGTCAAAAACCCTGCCACAAATATGGCTATCCATGTAATTAAAGATCCGGCATTTTTCACTGCGTCATCTCCGATGGTTACTGTTAGTCGTCTAATGCGTGTTCAGGTCGGGAACATCGGCCGCATTATAAACTATTTTGGAAAATAGATTAACATACATGGATCACCTGGGCATTCTGAAACACAGTGGTTTCGATGGGTCCCTGAAAGTGAAAGATCTGCCTATATTTGGATCAATATACACTTTGACATATCATGTGTCGTGTTAATATACTGATTTTCAGAACGTATTACCGTGATGGCAAAATAGTCTCGCTACCCAGTCCGGGTAGCTAAGTTTACGGACCAAACAACAGAGCGAGTGGATCAGGAGGGTTTCAGGTGGACGATTTCAAGCTAAAGTACAAAACAGTAATGGATGACCACTTTCCGGATGACATGCAAATTACCTTCGGATCCCAAACCCTGGTATACCGTAAAAAGACATGGAAGATTCCCGATCGTGATGGAGAACTCATAGAAAAGGGGCTTCGATATGGCGAGAATCCTGGTCAGGAGGCCGCCATGTACGAGTTGGTGTCCGGGAATCTGGAACTCGGAGGATGCAAGTTCATAGGACCGCTTAACGGTATGGTTAGCGCATTGACGGAAACTGAAATGATCCAGGCTGGGAAACACCCTGGAAAGACTAATCTTACCGATGTGGATAATGCATTGAATATCCTCAAATTCATTATGGATAGGCCTGCTTGCGCTATAATGAAACACAACAATCCCTCGGGAGTGGCAATGGATTCATCGTTGGCCCGGGCATACCATAGGGCCAACATGGCCGACAGAATTGCCGCCTTCGGAGGCGCCGCTGTATTCAATAGATCTGTCGATAAAGAAACGGCCGAACTTGTCTCATCGAACTATTTGGAAGTGGTTGCGGCTCCGGATTTTGAGGAAGGATCCATTAACATTTTGAGGGCTAGAAAGAATCTGCGTATACTTCAGATTCCGCGCATGGATAGCCTCGAAAGCCTCTGCAAAATCAGGTTCGTTGACTTCAAATCGTTAAACGATGGTGGAATAATAGTTCAGCAGTCTCCGGTCAACATCATCAGGGCCGCAAGTGATCTCATACCAGCCCGTGCCGTTCATAATGGCCGCGAGTATTCAATTGAGCGTCCACCTACGCAACATGAATTGGAAGACATGGTTTTTGGTTGGTCTGTTGAGCAGGGAGTGACATCCAATTCAGTGATCTATGTTAAGGATGGCTGTACAGTTGGTATAGGCACGGGGGAACAGGATAGGGTCGGTGTAGCAGAACTGGCAGTGATAAAGGCAAGGGTAAAATTACGGGATCGACTCTGTTTTGAGCGATACGCTAAGCCATTCAACGAGTTGACAGATCCAGCCGTCCGCCTGGCACTGGATAACGAGGTCACTGAAATGAAATGCGGGCTTGTCGGATCAATCATGGTTTCAGACGCTTTTTTTCCTTTCAGGGATGGCGTGGACGTGGGAATAGCTATGGGAGTAAGCGGGATCGTTCATCCTGGTGGGTCCGATCGTGACTATGAATCGATCGAGGCATGTAATGAAGCCACCCCCAAGGTCACCATGATGTTTACGAACCAGAGGGCGTTCAGGCATTAGAATGGATTCATACCGCTTAAAAAAGAAATTATTCTCGAGGACGGTACTTTACAGCACATTTCTGATGACCATTTTTGTGTTGATTTCAACCCTGTTCTTTCAGGATTATTGCCTGGGCTCGGAACTGGATGATTTAAATTCTCGCCTGGCTGTTAGTGAATCCGTATTGAAGCAATCCCTTGACATGCCGGATAGTCGGATTCCTAAAGATTTGCTACAAAGATGTCGTGGAATAGCCATATTTCCGGGGGTTTTGAATTTTGGGGCTTTGGTGGGCATAAGCTATGGCTCTGGCGTGGTATTGCGTCGTGATGAAAATACGGGCGTATGGAGCCATCCTGTTTTCTTCAATATCCGCCAGGGAAGCTTGGGAGTACAAATGGGGGCTCAGTCAATTGACCTGATTCTTTTGATGATGAGCGAAAAAACCATTCAAAAACTCCTGGAGGAAAAGGTAAGTTTGGGTTTGGATGTGTCTGTGTCTGCGGGCCCTGTTGGACGGGAGATCGGAGCTGACACCAACTGGTCCTTGGATTCAGGAATACTTTCTTATTCCAAGACTAAAGGCCTTTTCATGGGTGTATCCCTGTCAGGTTCGATTCTTGAGCCCGACAACAAATCGAATGAAAAATATCATGGTAAAGATGTTTCGGTGCAGGACGCCCTGTATGAAAACAAAGGGGCTCTTTCCGAAACAGCTAGGAGCCTGATCAACGCGCTTGACGAGGCTTCAAAATGATATCCTGCAAATTTTGCGAGAGCCAATTTTCAATCGTGGAAACAGGCGCGTTGGTAATCAAAAAAGAAGAGCGGCATGATTGCCGCTCTATCTTGTAACCATACAAATCTTGTCGTTAGGTGGGAACCTTGATTGATCAGGATTTCTTTCCTGACGTCTTGTCCAGTTCCTGCTGGCTAAGCTTGAGATAGTTCTCCGCCTGCTGGATGAGGTTTTTCAGATCTGGAGTTGACATTGTGTGGAGATAATCTATTTCTCCCTGTATCTCTTTTAGTATGTTGGCAAGCTTGGCTTGACGTTCCTCAACCTGAAGCAGGGTTTCGGCCAGTTCTGCTGATGACCCCGAGAAATTGAGCATTTTCTTGCGCCCCAGAATCCATATTGCAAGAGGGAACACGACCGCAATCACTACAAGCATGATTACCATTAGCCTAAGATAGCGGATCACCTCAACACTAACCATCTTGTTAAAATAACTTCTATCTTCCGCTTTTTCGCCGGTCACCTTTATCGACTGGAGGGTTTGCTCCATCTTGTTGAGTCTGTCCTCAACCTGGTTAGAAGAATTACCTCTGGATTCAGGCCTATCCAGACCTGGAACTCCTGACGGCGTTTCGGTAGCCACTGCCACTACAGGGCTTAGAGCCAATACCTGATACATCAGGACAAAAATGAGGACAGCCAGGCATGCAAGGCCGGCCAACAATCCAAATCCTCTACGTTTAGCATATGCCGGCTTCAAAATAGACATATAATCACTCCCTTAATCAAGAGATAATCCCTATCTGTTTTCCAATTCTACCGCAAATCTCTGCTACTTTTTCAAGATCCTCAAGGGTGTGGGTTGCCATGAGGCACATTCTTATGCGTTGCGACCCCGGCGGAACACCCGGAGATATCACGCAGTTAGTAAACAGACCTTCATCAAAGAGAAGTCTCCAGAATAATGCTGTTCTAGCGTCATCTCCCACTATCATTGGTACTATGGGTGTTTCGGTCGGACCGGTTTCGAAACCAAAACCAACTATCTTGTCCATAAGAAATCTGGTGTTTCTCCAAAGGTTTTCACGTATTTCCGGTTCCGTCTGGATGACTTCCACTGCCGCCTGAACAGCCGCCACCGCGGATGGAGGCATAGCAGCCGAGAAAATCAGGGCCCGGGAGTGATGCTTGATGTAGTTTATTACTTTGGTGTCACCAGCGATAAAGCCTCCCAAGGATGCCAAAGACTTGCTAAAGGTTCCCATCACGAGGTCCACCTGATCAGCAAGACCAAAATGTTCCAGCACACCGCGACCGTTTGCTCCGAGTACTCCGATGCCATGGGCGTCATCGACCATGACCCGAGCGCCGAATTCCTTTGAGACAGCCACAATCTCTGGCAATGCTGCCAGATCACCTTCCATGCTGTAGACACCGTCGACTATCACAAGGATACCCGTAGAGTCTCTGGAGGCCTCCAGGTTACGCCGCAGGGACTCAACATCATTGTGACGGAAGCGTCTGACCTTTCCAAATGCCAAACGCACGCCCTCGAGAATACTGGCGTGAACAAGTCTGTCAATAATGATCGTGTCAGTCCGTGATATTAGCGGAGCTATTACGCCCTGGTTAGTCTGGAAACCTGTTGAATAAACCTGGGCCGCCTGCTTACCCATGAAGTTGGCCAAGGTCTTTTCGAGCTGCTCATGCAATTCTAATGTACCGTTCAGGAACCTGGAACCCGAACAACTTGTACCGAAGTTGACCAGAGCATCCAGAGCCGCCTGTTTGACCTTGGGATGGGTTGTCAATCCAAGGTAATTGTTGGAACCCACCATGATAAGGTCCTTACCATCGACGGTTACGTGAGTTCCTTTTAACTCCTGAATCGCCTTAAAGTATGGGTAAAATCCCATCTCCAGGGCTTCCTGGTCACGGTTAAAGGCATAACATTTATCGAAGAGATCACTCATCGGATTAAAATTCCAGTTTTACCTAGTGCATCTCTGGAAGATTCACTCAGGGATGGTTTCAATAAAAGATAATTATTCGGATGTTTCAAGCAAGCCACTTTTAGAAATGTTTTCCGTTCAGTCTTCAGGCGTTCCATTGCCTGACCGTGTTCTTCCAAATCCCGGCAAGCAACTTATGATATGCCCATAGACCCAAATACGTCAAGCCCACAGGATTGGGAAGACATAACCCTTTGTTTAATCGTAAAAAACCCGATCACTGATTAGTCTCCAATCAATGATCGGGTTGTTGAATCAAAACAGGTTAGAAAGGGTATGAGTTATTTCTTCACATCGCCTGTCGCGGCGCCATGGAGTTTGATCTCAACCTTGTTTTCCAGTCCCTGATAGTAATCCTGAAGAATCTTGACAACTTCTGGTCTGGAGAATTCGGGAGGAAGCTCGCCACCTTCGGACAAGGTCTTGCGAACCAGTGTGCCGGAAAGAAGCAAACGATCTGCCTTGCCGTGGGGGCATGTTCTCATTGAAGCCATTCCGCCGCATTTGTAGCAATGGAATGTCCAGTCGATGTTTAGAGGCTTGAGTTCCAGAGACCCCTCGGGGATTTTGTCAAAAATCGTCTGCGCGTCAAATGGTCCGTAATAGTCACCAACACCAGCGTGATCACGTCCGACGATCAGGTGGGAACAGCCGTAGTTCTGGCGGAACACGCCGTGAAGGAGAGCTTCACGTGGGCCGGCATAACGCATTTCCATGGGATAACCCTTGGTCACAACTGTGTCCTTGACAAAGTAATTGTCAACCAGCGCATTGATGGCGTCTACTCTTACATCGGCGGGGATGTCACCGGCTTTGAGTTTCCCAAGCAACTGATGGATGATCACGCCGTCCATGACTTCAACTGCGATTTTTGCCAGGAACTCATGGGACCTGTGCATGGGGTTACGAAGCTGCAGGGCCGCAATTCTCTTCCAGCCCTTTTTCTCAAAAATTTCTCTTGTTTCAGCAGGTGTGGCATACAGTTCGCCGTACTGCTCCGGGAAACCGCCCTCTGTCAAAACCTTAACCGGTCCTGCAAGATTGTATTTGCCCTGGGCCATGACTTTCTGAACACCAGGATGCTCCATGTCGTCAGTTGTGAAGACCTGCTTGCATTCCCAATTCTTATCGATCTGATACTTCTCAGTCACAGTCATCGTAGCGACTATCTCGTTGCTCTCGGAATCTACCAGAGCTATCTTGTCGCCCTCTTTTACGCTTTCATCATCAGTTGAGACGGTGATGGGAATCGGCCAGAACAAACCGTTGGCCATCTTGAATTCGGCGCAAACACCCTTCCAGTCAGCATAACCCATGAAACCTTCGAGAGGAGTAAAAGCGCCACAACCCATCATTAGAAGGTCGCCGGTCTCGCGGGATGTTATAAGAATTTTGGGTAAAGATTCGGCTATCTTTTTCTCTTCCGCTAATGCTGCGCCTGTTAATAGTAATGGTTTAAGTTCCCCTCCACCGTGGGGTTTAACTAGTTTCGACATGCTTCGACCTCCTTGAACTTGTTGCCTTGCTTACATAGGTCCAGTCTAATGGCTCTGCCTTAGAGGACCAATCTTCATATTGATGCTGCGTCAGACTCTTGAGTATTGTGATCTAATACTGAAAAGACACATAATGCTACTGCTTTAAATAGCTTATGTCAATATAAATCCTGATCCTCAAAAGAGTTGTTTGCTAATGTCAGAAGCCCCTGGGACTACAGCCATTCGGACTGATGGTAATACTACCCCATGGCCTATCTCGGCAATTAGCATGCCATAGTCCGGATTCATCATTCACTTATATCAACACGGGATTAATAACTTTTTTTTGCTACACTGCCTCAGATCATATTGTTTCAGGTGTCAGAAAACTTTACAGAGTGTAAAGAAATCCTCCGCCTAGGCCCAGCCTGTTCGAGATATCAGGATTCGGATAAGAAAGACGGAACGGATTCCTCCGACCAGACTGATCATTTTCGCCATTAAAATTTGAAAAGAAAAGCCATTTATTTATTGAGAGTGATCAGATCGGGGACGCGCCATTTTGCCAGGACCGGACCCATGGGCGATTCCGAGAATCTTCTGGCTAGACGGGTTCCTACAAGTTCTTTTTCCGGGATGTAGGCTAGAGGATTGTATAACTGATTATTGACACGAACTTCTAGATGGAGGTGAGGTCCGGTCGATCTTCCGGTATTGCCGACCAGGGCTATCTTCTGTCCCTTCTTTACTGTCTGCCCTTTTTTTACTTTTACCTCGGACAAATGGGCGTAATATGTGTAAACGCCGTTTCCATGGTCGAGCATAACTGTGGTTCCGTATCTTCTGAATCTCTTTCTGGTACCAGTGAAGATTACCTTGCCGTCTGCGCAGGCTATGACCGGCTGACCAACCGGGGCTGCAATGTCCAGTCCGGTATGGAAGGCGCCCCACCTGAACCCGAACGGAGAGGTCAAAACTCCCTTTGGCACTGGATACTTC